>NZ_JBEXIM010000029.1:0-70903 GCF_040608575.1 Micromonospora sp. NPDC005171
GGGGGCCTTGTGGTTTTCGTAAGTCTCTCTCGCGGGGTCGCTCTTCTTTCGGTCTCTGTGTTCTTTGTTTTGGGTGGGGGGGCCGGCTCGCCGGCCCCCGACGCCACCCGAGAATTAGCAGTACAGACGACGACATAGGGGACATAGTGCTCGACGTCAACTTCTTCGACGAGCTGCGCATTGGTCTCGCCACCGCCGACGACATCCGTCAGTGGTCGCACGGCGAGGTCAAGAAGCCTGAGACGATCAACTACCGCACCCTGAAGCCGGAAAAGGACGGGCTCTTCTGCGAGAAGATCTTCGGTCCGCAGCGGGACTGGGAGTGCTACTGCGGTAAGTACAAGCGCGTTCGGTTCAAGGGCATCATCTGTGAGCGCTGCGGCGTCGAGGTGACTCGCTCCAAGGTCCGTCGTGAGCGGATGGGGCACATCGAGCTCGCCGCTCCGGTGACCCACATCTGGTACTTCAAGGGCGTTCCGAGTCGGCTGGGCTACCTGCTGGACCTCGCCCCCAAGGACCTCGAAAAGATCATCTACTTCGCCTCGTACGTCGTGACGAGCGTTGACGCCGAGTCGCGTCACCGTGACCTCTCGACGATCGAGAACGAGATCCTGGCCGAGAAGCGGCAGTCCGAGAACAGCCGCGACTCGGAGATCGAGAAGCGGGCCGCCAAGCTCGAGGCCGACCTGGCCGAGCTGGAGGCCGAGGGTGCCAAGGCGGACGTCCGGCGCAAGGTCAAGGAGGGCGGCGAGCGCGAGATGCGCCAGATCCGCGACCGGGCCCAGCGCGAGATCGACCGCCTGGACGAGGTGCTGGACACCTTCCGCAAGCTGGAGCCGAAGCAGCTGGTCACCGACGAGCTGCTCTACCGCGAGCTGCGCGACCGGTTCGGTGAGTACTTCACCGGTTCGATGGGCGCCGAGGCGATCAAGGCGTTGGTCCAGAACATGGACCTCGACGCCGAGGCCGAGAGCCTGCGCGAGACCATCCGGTCCGGCAAGGGTCAGCGGAAGATCCGGGCGCTCAAGCGACTCAAGGTCGTCGCGGCGTTCCTGAACACCCGCAACTCGCCGCTCGGCATGGTGCTGGACTGCGTCCCGGTCATCCCGCCGGACCTGCGCCCGATGGTGCAGCTCGACGGTGGCCGCTTCGCGACCTCGGACCTGAACGACCTGTACCGCCGCGTGATCAACCGGAACAACCGCCTCAAGCGGCTGATCGACCTCGGCGCTCCCGAGATCATCGTCAACAACGAGAAGCGGATGCTCCAGGAGGCCGTCGACGCGTTGTTCGACAACGGCCGTCGCGGCCGGCCGGTCACCGGTCCGGGTAACCGCCCGCTCAAGTCGCTGTCCGACATGCTCAAGGGCAAGCAGGGCCGGTTCCGCCAGAACCTGCTGGGCAAGCGCGTCGACTACTCCGGCCGTTCGGTCATCGTGGTCGGCCCGAAGCTCAAGCTGCACCAGTGCGGTCTGCCCAAGCAGATGGCGCTGGAGCTGTTCAAGCCGTTCGTGATGAAGCGGCTGGTCGACCTCAACCACGCACAGAACATCAAGTCCGCCAAGCGGATGGTCGAGCGTCAGCGCCCGGTCGTGTGGGACGTGCTGGAAGAGGTCATCGGCGAGCACCCGGTGCTGCTCAACCGTGCACCGACCCTGCACCGCCTGGGCATCCAGGCCTTCGAGCCGCAGCTGGTCGAGGGCAAGGCGATCCAGATCCACCCGCTGGTCTGCACCGCGTTCAACGCCGACTTCGACGGTGACCAGATGGCGGTCCACGTGCCGCTGTCCGCTGAGGCTCAGGCCGAGGCGCGGATCCTGATGCTGTCGTCGAACAACATCCTCAAGCCGGCCGACGGTAAGCCGGTCACCATGCCCACCCAGGACATGGTCATCGGTCTGTACCACCTCACCCACCTCACCGCCGGTGAGAAGGGCGAGGGCCGGGCGTTCAGCTCGGACGCCGAGGCGCGGATGGCCTTCGACAACGGTGAGCTGCACCTGCAGGCGCCGGTGAAGATCCGCCTGCGTGGCGTGGTCGGTGTCGACAACGGCGCCGGCTCCGAGGCGTGGACCGCCCCGGAGGGCTGGGTCGAGGGTGACCCGCTGACCGTGGAGACCACCCTGGGTCGGGTGCTGTTCAACGAGACACTGCCGCAGGGCTACCGCTTCGTGAACTACGAGATCCGCAAGGGTCAGCTCTCCGCGATCGTCAACGACCTCGCCGAGCGCTTCCCCAAGGTGGCGCTGGCCGCCACCCTGGACGGGCTCAAGGAGGCCGGTTTCCACTGGGCCACCTGGTCCGGCGTGACGATCGGCATGGAGGACGTCATCGCGCCGCCGCGTAAGGCGGAGATCCTGGCGAAGTACGAGAAGGACGCCGACCAGATCGACAAGCAGTACCAGCGTGGTCTGATGACCGCCGAGGAGCGTCGCGGCGAGCTCATCGAGATCTGGACCAAGGCGACCAACGAGGTTGCCAAGGAGATGGACACCGCGCTGCCGCAGGAGAACCCACTGTGGAAGATGATCAACTCGGGTGCTCGCGGTAACCTGCTCCAGCTCCGGCAGATCGCGGCGATCCGTGGTCTGGTGGCCAACCCCAAGGGCGAGATCATCCCGCGGCCGATCAAGGCCAGCTACCGGGAGGGTCTGTCCGTGCTGGAGTACTTCATCTCCACGCACGGTGCCCGTAAGGGTCTTGCCGACACCGCGCTGCGGACCGCCGACTCGGGTTACCTGACCCGTCGTCTGGTGGACGTCTCGCAGGACGTCATCATCCGCGAAGAGGACTGCGGCACCGACCGGGCGATCCCGATGCAGATCGGCGAGAAGCTGGACGGCAAGCTCGTCGTCCACACCCACGCCGAGACGAGCGTGCACGCCCGTACCCTCGCCGACGACATCAAGGGGCCGGACGGCACCGTGGTCGCCGAGCGCGGTCAGGACATCAACTCCATCGGGGTCGACAAGATCGTCGCCGCTGGTGTGGAGACGGTCCGGGTGCGCAGCGTGCTCACCTGCGAGTCGAAGCTGGGCGTCTGCGCGGCCTGCTACGGCCGGTCGCTGCCGACCGGCAAGTCGGTCGACATCGGCGAGGCGGTCGGCATCATCGCCGCCCAGTCCATCGGTGAGCCCGGTACGCAGCTGACGATGCGTACCTTCCACACCGGTGGTGTCGCGGGTGAGGACATCACCCAGGGTCTGCCGCGTGTTCAGGAAATCTTCGAGGCTCGGGTCCCGAAGGGTAAGGCGCCCATCGCCGACACCCCGGGTCGGATCCGGATCGAGGACGGCGAGCGCTCGCGCAAGATCATCGTGGTGCCGGACGACGGCAGCGAAGAGATCGTCTACGACAAGATCTCGAAGCGGGTCAAGCTCCGTACCCACGACGGCGGTCACGTCGCGGTCGGCGAGAAGCTGACCGAGGGCACCATCGACCCGCACGAGCTGCTGCGGATCATGGGTCCGCGGGCGGTCCAGGTCCACCTGACCAGTGAGGTCCAGGAGGTCTACCGCTCGCAGGGTGTGCTCATCCACGACAAGCACATCGAGATCATCATCCGCCAGATGCTCAAGCGGGTGACGGTCATCGACTCCGGCTCGACCGAGTTCCTGCCGGGTGTGCTCGTCGACCGGGCGCTGTTCGAGTCGGAGAACCGCCGGCTCGTCTCGGAGGGCGGCGAGCCCGCCGCCGGTCGTCCGGTGCTGATGGGTATCACCAAGGCCTCGCTGGCCACCGACTCCTGGCTCTCGGCGGCCTCCTTCCAGGAGACCACCCGGGTGCTGACCGACGCTGCGATCAACTCGCGCAGCGACTCGCTGGTCGGCCTCAAGGAGAACGTGATCATCGGAAAGCTCATCCCGGCGGGTACCGGCATCAGCAAGTACCGCAACGTCCGGGTCGAGCCGACCGAGGAGGCCAAGGCCAAGGTCTACTCGATGACCGGTTACCCGGAGACCGACTACGGGTTCGGGCCGGCCAGCGGGCAGGCAGTGCCGCTGGACGACTTCGACTTCGGGTCGTACCGCTAAGCACCAGTCACACGACGAGGCCCCCGGTGAAAGCCGGGGGCCTCGTCGTGTCCGTGCCCACCCACCCCCGGGCCGGGTTCGGCATGATGGGGGGATGACGACAGCACCCGGCCAGGTGTCGGTCGCCCAGCCGGGCCTGCGCCACCCGCTGGACCCGGACCCGGCCCGCGCCACGAAGGCACGGGCGGTCTTCGCGCTGGGCCTGCTCGGCATGCTGACCGGGCTGTTCATCGGTGGCGTGGTGCCGGCGACGGTGGCTCTGCAACTGGCCCGGCAGGCGCGCCGCGAGGCGTACGCCTCAGGGGGTTTCCTGACCGGCAGCGTCTGGCTGCGGCGGGGGGAGTGGATGGCCTGGACCGGCCTGGTGCTGGTCGCGGTCAGCGTGGTGGCCGCTGTGGTCGTCGGTGTGGTCCGGTTGGCCGGCGCCCCGTTCGGCCACGACTACCCGGCGAACATGGACTGAGCCCGCCGGTGGCCGCGCCCGGCGCGGGCGGCGGCGCTCGCGGCGGTAGCCTGGCCGGTGTCCGCCGTGTGGCGGTGGCGGCCTTTCGACAGGAGGACCTCGTGACGGAACCGGCGCGGCCCCCTGCTGACGAACCGGCTGGCCCGGCGGACCCGCCGGTTCCTCCGTCCGAGCAGAGTGACTGGGCGCGACCCGGCCCGGGTGACGAGCCACAGCCACCGGTGTCCACCCCGAGCCCGCCGCCTCCGGCGCCGCACTCGGGAATGACCACGGCACCCGACTCCGCGCAGCCGTACCCGGTCTCCAACGCGCCGGCCCCGATGCCGCCGCCGGGCTGGGGTCCGCCCCCGTCGGGGCCTGGCATGCCGCCGGGTTGGGGTCCGCCCTCGTCCGGGCCCGGTGTGCCGCCGCCCGGCTGGGGCCCACCCCCGTCGGGTCCCGGTGTGCCGCCCGGCTGGGGCCCTCCGGCAGCTGGGCCGGGTGTGCCGTACGGGTGGGGTCCGCCGTCGTCCAGGCCTGGAGCGCATCCCGGGTGGGGTCCGCCGTCGTCCGGGCCTGGAGCGCCGCCCGGGTGGGGTCCGCCTGGGCACGGCCCCGGGTGGGGTGGCACGCCGGGGCGTTCGGTGCCGCCACCCACCGACGACCAACGCCGACCGCCGAAGCGGGTGGAGACGGTCTCCGGTACGCCGTTCGGCGTCGTGCACCTGGACGTGGCGCCGGTCACCTCCGGGCTGGCCATCGGGGCGCTGGTGGCGGGGATCGCGTCGGTCCTGGTCTCGCTGCTGGTGATCTGTTTCGGAGTGGCCTTCAAGAACGACGGCGGGGCCTGGGCCTCCGGAGCGTTCGCCGCGCTGGGTGTGCTGGCCGGCGGCGCGGCGGTCGTCGTCGGGCTGCTCGGCCGGCGGCAGATCCGCCGGCCGGCCGCGCCCTCCGCGGTCCAGTTCACCGGCCGCGGGCTGGCGATGACCGGGATCAGCTGCGGCGCGGCCGGGGCACTGCTCAGCCTGCTGGGCCTGAGCCTGGCCCTGCTTCTCGTCCTGACCTGAGGGTGATCACCGATACTCCGGCACCTGACGGGGGTTTCCCGCGGAGGGCCCTCGGTCCCTCCGGGGGCGATGGGTGCTTCTGCGGGGGAGCCGGTACACTTGTATTCGTAGGTGCCCATCGCGGGCGACGGGGCAGGACGAGATCCGGCCGGCGGGTGTGAGACAGTCGCCGGGCCATTCCGTTTTGACCTGGGCGGTTGTGGTAGGTACTCTTTCCCCTTGTGCCCGGGCATGCCCGGGCAACTCGTGCGTGCGCTGTTTCCGGCTTGCGGGCGGCGGCACGACAAGTCAAGGATCCGGGGCGGGGCGATCCGCGTGCCGGTGACACAAACCCGGTTCGCACGCGAGAGCGTCGCAACGGGGCCGTGACGAGGGCGACACGCCCGACCGCGGGTGCCGGGGTCTCCGCAAGGCGACCCTGGTCGGAATGTAGGAGAGCCGGTCATCAGGCCGGCTAACGAGCAGACGGCGCGGCCGCCAACGCGGCCGAAGGGAGCGGAGAAACCCGGTGCCCACGATCCAGCAGCTGGTCCGAAAGGGCCGCCAGGCGAAGACGACCAAGACCAAGACCCCGGCGCTGAAGGGTTCTCCTCAGCGGCGCGGCGTGTGCACCCGCGTGTACACCACCACCCCCAAGAAGCCGAACTCGGCGCTGCGCAAGGTCGCTCGCGTGAAGCTCAGCAGCCAGATCGAGGTGACCGCCTACATCCCCGGCGTCGGTCACAACCTGCAGGAGCACTCGATCGTGCTCGTCCGCGGTGGTCGGGTGAAGGACCTCCCCGGCGTGCGTTACAAGATCGTTCGCGGCTCGCTGGACACCCAGGGTGTCCGTAACCGCAAGCAGGCGCGCAGCCGTTACGGCGCGAAGAAGGAGAAGAGCTGACATGCCGCGTAAGGGACCCGCTCCGCGGCGGCCACTGGTCGCTGACCCGGTGTACAACTCGCCGCTGGTCACCCAGCTGGTGAACAAGATCCTGCTCCGCGGCAAGCGTCAGCTCGCCGAGTCCATCGTGTACGCGGCCCTCGAGGGCTGCCGCGAGAAGTCCGGCACCGACCCGGTCGTCACCCTCAAGCGGGCGATGGACAACGTCAAGCCGACCCTCGAGGTGCGCAGCCGCCGTGTCGGTGGCGCCACCTACCAGGTTCCGGTCGAGGTCCGCCCGACCCGGGCGACCACCCTGGGCCTGCGCTGGCTGGTCACGTACTCCCGCGCCCGGCGCGAGAAGACCATGGTCGAGCGGCTGATGAACGAGCTGCTGGACGCGAGCAACGGCCTCGGTGCCGCCGTCAAGCGGCGCGAGGACACGCACAAGATGGCCGAGTCCAACAAGGCCTTCGCGCACTACCGCTGGTAACACCCTGGTTCCGGCGCCTTCGGGCGCCGGAACCGCCACCAGTTGAGTCGAGACGACGATAAGTAGGGATTGAAGTGGCCGCCGCAGACGCGCTCGCCAAGGTACGCAACATCGGCATCATGGCGCACATCGATGCCGGTAAGACCACGACCACCGAGCGAATCCTGTTCTACACCGGCATCACGTACAAGATCGGTGAGGTCCACGAGGGCGCTGCCGTCATGGACTGGATGGAGCAGGAGCAGGAGCGTGGTATCACCATCACCTCCGCTGCTACCAAGTGTGAGTGGAAAGACCACACGATCCAGATCATCGACACGCCTGGCCACGTCGACTTCACGGTCGAGGTCGAGCGGTCGCTGCGGGTCCTGGATGGTGCGGTCGCGGTTTACGACGGTGTCGCCGGCGTGGAACCGCAGACGGAGAACGTCTGGCGGCAGGCCGACAAGTACAACGTCCCGCGCATGTGCTTCGTCAACAAGCTCGACCGGACCGGCGCCGACTTCTTCCGCTGCGTGCAGATGATGATCGACCGGCTGAACGCCACCCCGCTGGTGCTCCAGATCCCGATCGGGCTCGAGGGCGACCACATCGGTGTTGTCGACCTGATCGGCATGCGCGCACTCACCTGGCGCGGGGAGACCCAGAAGGGTGAGGACTACGCGGTCGAGGAGATCCCGGCCGACCTGGCCGACTCCGCTGCCGAGTGGCGCGAGAAGCTGATGGAGACCCTCGCCGACGTCGACGACTCGGTGATGGAGAAGTACCTGGAAGGCGAAGAGGTCTCCGTCGAGGAGATCAAGGCCGCCATCCGGCGTGCCACCATCGCCGGCAAGGCCAACCCGGTGCTGTGCGGCTCGGCGTTCAAGAACAAGGGCGTCCAGCCCATGCTCGACGCCGTGGTCGACTTCCTGCCGTCGCCGCTGGACGTTCCGGCGATCGAGGGTACGGCCACCGACGGCGAGACCCCGCTGCTGCGTAAGCCGTCCAACTCGGAGCCCTTCTCCGGCCTGGCCTTCAAGATCCAGACGGACAAGCACCTGGGCAAGCTCACCTACGTGCGGGTCTACTCCGGCACGCTCGATTCCGGTTCCCAGGTGGTCAACTCCACCAAGGACCGCAAGGAGCGGATCGGCAAGATCTACCAGATGCACGCCAACAAGCGGGAAGAGCGTCCGTCGGCGCAGGCCGGCGACATCATCGCCGTGCAGGGTCTGAAGCAGACCACCACCGGCGACACTCTCTCCGACCCGGCGAACCCGGTCATCCTGGAGTCGATGACGTTCCCGGAGCCGGTCATCTCGGTGGCGATCGAGCCGAAGACCAAGTCCGACCAGGAGAAGCTGGGCACCGCCATCCAGCGCCTGGCCGAGGAGGACCCGACCTTCCGCGTCCAGCTGGACGAGGAGACCGGTCAGACGGTCATCTCCGGCATGGGTGAGCTGCACCTGGACATCCTGGTCGACCGGATGCGCCGCGAGTTCAACGTCGAGGCCAACGTCGGCAAGCCGCAGGTGGCGTACCGCGAGACCATCCGCCGCAAGGTGGACAAGGTCGAGTACACCCACAAGAAGCAGACCGGTGGTTCCGGCCAGTACGCCCGCGTGATCGTGAGCGTCGAGCCGCTTCCGCTGGACAACGACTCGCCGACCTACGAGTTCGCCAACGCCGTCAGCGGCGGCCGCATCCCCCGGGAGTTCATCCCCTCGGTGGACGCCGGTGCGCAGGACGCGCTGCAGTACGGCATCCTGGCGGGCTTCCCGCTGGTCGGCGTCAAGCTGACCCTGCTGGACGGCCAGTACCACGAGGTCGACTCGTCGGAAATGGCATTCAAGATCGCCGGCTCGATGGTGATGAAGGACGCGGCCCGCAAGGCCGACCCTGCGTTGCTCGAGCCGATGATGGCCGTTGAAGTCACCACTCCTGAGGAGAACATGGGTGACGTCATCGGTGACCTCAACTCCCGCCGCGGCATCATCCAGGCGATGGAGGAGCGCAGCGGCGCCCGCATCGTCCGGGCCCTGGTGCCGTTGTCGGAGATGTTCGGCTACGTCGGCGACCTGCGGTCGAAGACCCAGGGCCGGGCTAGCTACAGCATGCAGTTCGACTCCTACGCCGAGGTTCCGCAGAGCGTCGCGAAGGAGATCATCGCCAAGGCAACGGGCGAGTAACGCCCTGAGCTGGTGATTCGTGGTTGGTCGCGGGAGGGTTCACCCGCCCGCGGCCACCACGATCGGATCGCGTGAGACCGGGCCTGTAGGCTTCATCGCCGCAGAACCCACAAAGGCTCTCCGGCCTCCAGGCCGGAAAGGCTGTCGACAGAGTCCTAAGCGCCGACCGGCGCGCCGGGCGTACGAACCAAGAAGTCCACAGGAGGACACCAGTGGCGAAGGCTAAGTTCGAGCGGACTAAGCCGCACGTCAACATCGGCACCATTGGTCACATCGACCACGGTAAGACGACGCTGACGGCGGCCATCACCAAGGTCCTGCACGACCAGTACCCGGACCTGAACCCCTACACGCCGTTCGACGAGATCGACAAGGCGCCGGAGGAGAAGGCCCGCGGCATCACGATCTCGATCGCGCACGTCGAGTACCAGACCGAGTCGCGGCACTACGCGCACGTCGACTGCCCTGGTCACGCCGACTACATCAAGAACATGATCACCGGTGCCGCGCAGATGGACGGCGCGATCCTGGTGGTCGCGGCGACCGACGGCCCGATGCCGCAGACCCGCGAGCACGTGCTGCTGGCCCGTCAGGTCGGTGTGCCGTACATCGTCGTGGCGCTCAACAAGAGCGACATGGTCGATGACGAGGAGCTCCTGGAGCTCGTCGAGCTCGAGGTCCGTGAGCTGCTCTCCTCGCAGGAGTACCCGGGTGACGACCTGCCGGTCGTTCGGGTTTCGGCGCTGAAGGCCCTCGAGGGTGACCCCGAGTGGACCGGCAAGCTGCTGGACCTGATGACCGCTGTCGACACCTCGATCCCGCAGCCGGAGCGCGAGGTTGACAAGCCGTTCCTGATGCCGGTCGAGGACGTCTTCACGATCACCGGTCGTGGCACCGTCGTCACCGGTCGCGTGGAGCGCGGCGTTCTCCTGCCGAACGAGGATGTTGAGCTCGTCGGTATCAAGGAGAAGAGCTTCAAGACCAAGGTCACCGCGATCGAGATGTTCCGGAAGACCCTGGACGACGCCCGCGCAGGCGAGAACGTCGGCCTGCTGCTGCGCGGTACCAAGCGCGACGAGGTCGAGCGCGGCATGGTCGTCGTGAAGCCGGGCTCGAACACCCCGCACACGGAGTTCGAGGCGACGGTCTACATCCTCTCCAAGGAGGAGGGTGGCCGCCACACCCCGTTCTTCCAGAACTACCGTCCGCAGTTCTACTTCCGGACCACGGACGTCACCGGTGTCGTCACCCTCCCCGAGGGCACCGAGATGGTCATGCCGGGTGACAACACCTCGATGTCGGTGAAGCTGATCCAGCCCATCGCCATGGAGGAGAACCTCAAGTTCGCGATCCGCGAGGGTGGCCGCACCGTCGGCGCCGGGTTCGTCACCAAGATCAACAAGTGAGCTAGGTAACCCCGATTAGACCCGCCGCCGGTCGTGCGGCATACTAGTCAGGTTGCGTAACGACAGTTCGTCGCCTGTGTTCGGCTTTCGCTGAACCTCCGGGTGGCGAGTCAGTCGAGCGTAGGGTGGTTGGCGGCCCAGTCGCCAACCACCCTCGCACGGCGTTCAGGTCGCGGTAATGCGATCGGCGCCTTGACCCACCGCGCGGTCAGCACCACTCCGGAACCACGGGGCGGAGCCCGGCCCGAGGGCGCGACACGCCCGACCGCGGGGGTCGGCGAAGTGGGCCTGCACCAGCCGGTGCAGGCGCCCGCAACACAGCGGCATCGAGAGAAGGAACAGAAGCCACCATGGCGGGACAGAAGATCCGCATCCGGCTCAAGGCCTATGACCACGAGGTCGTCGACTCCTCGGCTCGGAAGATCGTCGAGACGGTGACGCGCACCGGGGCGCAGGTCGCGGGCCCGGTGCCGCTGCCCACGGAGATCAACCGTTTCTGCGTTATCCGCTCGCCGCACAAGTACAAGGACTCGCGCGAGCACTTCGAGATGCGCACGCACAAGCGGCTGATCGACATCATCGACCCGACCCCGAAGACGGTCGACTCGCTCATGCGCCTCGACCTGCCGGCTGGCGTCGACATCGAGATCAAGCTGTAGGGACCGGACAAATGGACAGGCAAGTCAAGGGGATCCTGGGCGCCAAGCTCGGCATGACCCAGGTCTGGGACAACAACCGTGTTGTTCCCGTGACCGTGGTCGAGGCCGGCCCGTGCGTCATCAGCCAGGTTCGTAGCGCCGAGAAGGACGGTTACTCCGCGGTCCAGCTGGCCTACGGCACCATCGACCCGCGCAAGGTCAAGAAGCCGATCAGCGGGCACTACGCCAAGGCGGACGTGGCGCCGCGCCGGCACATCGTCGAGCTGCGCACCACGGACGCCGGGGAATACTCGCTCGGCCAGGAAGTCACTGTCGATGAGTTCCCGGCCGGCGTCACCATCGACGTCACCGGCAAGACCAAGGGCAAGGGCTACGCCGGCCCGATGAAGCGGCACGGCTTCCACGGCCTGGGCGCCGGCCACGGTGTCGAGCGTAAGCACCGCTCGCCCGGTTCCATCGGCGCCTGCGCCACTCCGGGTCGTGTCTTCAAGGGCACCCGGATGGCCGGCCGCATGGGTGGCGTGCGGTACACCGTGCAGAACCTCACCGTCCAGGCGGTCGACACCGAGAACAACCTGCTGCTCGTCCGGGGTGCCATTCCTGGTCCGAAGGGCGCGCTCGTTCTGGTCCGGACCGCGGCCAAGAGCAAGGTGAAGAAGGGCGGTGCGGCCAAGTGACCACCGTTGACGTGCGCACCGTCGAAGGCACCACCAGCAGCTCGGTAGAGCTGCCGGCGGACATCTTCGACGTGCAGGCCAACGTCGCGCTGATGCACCAGGTCGTGGTGGCCCAGCTCGCGGCGGCCCGACAGGGCACGCACAAGGCCAAGACCCGCGGCGAGGTCGCCGGTGGCGGCAAGAAGCCGTACAAGCAGAAGGGCACCGGTCGCGCCCGGCAGGGCTCGATCCGCGCGCCGCAGTTCGCCGGCGGTGGCGTCGTGCACGGTCCCGTGCCGCGCGACTACAGCCAGCGGACCCCGAAGAAGATGAAGGCCGCCGCGCTGCGCGGTGCCCTCTCCGACCGGGCCCGCGCCGGGCAGGTGCACGTCGTCGAGGCGTTCGTCTCGGGCGAGAAGCCGTCGACCAAGGCGGCCCTGGCCACGCTGACCAAGCTCACCGAGGCCCGTCGGGTCCTGGTCGTGCTGAGCAGCACCGACGAACTGAACTGGGTGTCGCTGCGCAACGAGCCGCGCGTGCACCTGATCGAGTCCGGCCAGCTGAACACGTACGACGTGCTGGTGGCCGACGACGTGGTCTTCACCAAGGACGCCCTGGACGAGTTCCTGGGCGTGCCAGCCGAGACCACCGAGGAGGGTGGCAAGTGAGCACGATCGCCGACCCGCGCGACATCATCGTGGCGCCGGTCGTCTCGGAGAAGAGCTACAGCGAGCTGAACCGGAACTGGTACACCTTCCTGGTGCACCCGGACGCGAACAAGACCGAGATCAAGATCGCTATCCAGCAGATCTTCAACGTCCGCGTCCTGACGGTCAACACGCTCAACCGCCAGGGTAAGCGCAAGCGCACCAAGACCGGCTTCGGTCAGCGCAAGGCGACCAAGCGGGCGATCGTGAAGCTGGCTGACGGTGACCGCATCGAGGCCTTCGGCGGCCCGGTCAGCTGAGGGGTGTAGACAATGGCTATCCGTAAGTACAAGCCGACGACGCCGGGCCGACGTGGCTCGAGTGTCGCTGACTTCGCCGAGATCACCCGGTCCACGCCGGAGAAGTCGCTGCTGGCTCCGTTGCCGAAGAAGGGCGGGCGTAACGCCCACGGCCGGATCACCACGCGGCACCACGGTGGCGGTCACAAGCGCCAGTACCGTCTGATCGACTTCAAGCGGGTCGACAAGGACGGCGTGCCGGCGAAGGTCGCTCACATCGAGTACGACCCGAACCGCACGGCGCGTATCGCGCTGCTGCACTACGCCGACGGCGAGAAGCGGTACATCATCGCGCCGAAGGACATGAAGCAGGGCGACCGCGTCGAGTCCGGCCCGGGCGCCGACATCAAGCCGGGTAACAACCTTCCGCTGCGCAACATCCCGGTCGGTACCACGATCCACAACGTGGAGCTGCGTCCGGGTGGCGGGGCCAAGCTGGCCCGTTCCGCAGGCGTCGGCATCCAGCTGCTCGGCCGCGAGGGCGCGTACGCGACCCTGCGTATGCCGTCCGGTGAGATCCGGCGTGTGGATGTGCGCTGCCGCGCCAGCGTCGGCGAGATCGGCAACGCCGACCAGTCGAACATCAACTGGGGTAAGGCCGGCCGGATGCGGTGGAAGGGCAAGCGCCCGACCGTCCGTGGTGTCGCCATGAACCCGGTCGACCACCCGCACGGTGGTGGTGAGGGTAAGACCTCCGGTGGTCGCCACCCGGTCAACCCGCAGGGTAAGCCCGAGGGCCGCACCCGCCGTAAGGGCCAGCCGAGTGACCGGCTGATCGTCCGCCGCCGCTACGCCACGCGTAAGCGCGGCTGAGGGAGATAAGACATGCCTCGCAGCCTGAAGAAGGGCCCGTTCGTAGACGACCACCTGCTCAAGAAGGTGGAAGTTCAGAACGACAAGGGCTCCAAGAACGTGATCAAGACCTGGTCGCGGCGCTCGACGATCATCCCGGAGATGCTGGGGCACACGATCGCCGTGCATGACGGACGCAAGCACGTCCCGGTGTTCGTGACCGAGGCGATGGTCGGGCACAAGCTCGGCGAGTTCGCGCTGACCCGCACGTTCAAGGGTCACGAGAAGGACGACCGGAAGAGCCGTCGGCGCTGACGCCGCGGGCATACGGATAGAGGGAACAAGGGGTTACAGCGATGCCAGGAAAGGGCGACGCTCCGGTGCTTCCGGGCGCGCGGGCGGTTGCGCGGCACGTGCGCATCTCGCCGATGAAGGCGCGCCGGGTGGTCAACCTCGTCCGCGGCCTGCCCGCGAAGGAGGCGCTAACGGTGCTGCAGTTCGCGCCGCAGGCTGCGAGCGAGCAGGTGTACAAGGTGCTCGCTAGCGCGATCGCCAACGCGGAGAACAACGAGCGGCTGGACCCCGACGCGCTGCTCGTCAGCGAGGCCTTCGTGGACGAGGGCCCGACGATGAAGCGGTTCCAGCCGCGGGCGCAGGGTCGGGCGTACCGAATCCGCAAGCGCACCTGCCACATCACCGTGGCGGTCGAAGCGGTCGCGCCGGCAGCGCCGAGGAAGGCCGCGGCGAAGAAGGCCGCCCCGGCCACGGAGGCCGCACCGGCCGAAGCGCAGAGCAAGACGGAGGACGCCGAGTAATGGGTCAGAAGGTTCACCCCACTGGGTTCCGGCTCGGCATCTCGACCGACTGGAAGTCCCGCTGGTTCGCGGACAAGCTCTACAAGGACTACATCGGCGAGGATGTCAAGATCCGCCGCATGATGTCTAAGGGCCTCGAGCGTGCCGGGATTTCCAAGGTCGACATCGAGCGCACCCGCGACCGGGTCCGGGTCGACATCCACACCGCCCGGCCGGGCATCGTCATCGGCCGTAAGGGTGCGGAGGCCGACCGGATCCGCGGAGAGCTTGAGAAGCTCACCGGCAAGCAGGTTCAGCTGAACATCATCGAGGTGAAGAACCCCGAGTCGGACGCTCAGCTGGTCGCGCAGGGCGTGGCCGAGCAGCTGTCCAGCCGGGTCAGCTTCCGTCGGGCGATGCGCAAGGCCATGCAGTCGGCGATGAAGAACCCGGTCTGCAAGGGCATCCGGGTTCAGGTCTCGGGTCGCCTCGGCGGCGCCGAGATGAGCCGGACCGAGTTCTACCGTGAGGGCCGGGTTCCGCTGCACACGCTGCGGGCCAACATCGAGTACGGCTTCTTCGAGGCCCGTACCACGTTCGGTCGGATCGGTGTGAAGGTCTGGATCTACAAGGGCGACGCCGTCCCGGGCCGGGAGGCTCCGGCCGAGGCCGGTCCGTCCCGCCCGCGTCGTGGTGAGCGCGGCGACCGTCCCGAGCGTCCGCGCCGTGGCCGGTCGGGTTCGTCCGGCACCACGGCTGGTGGCACCGAGGCCGGTCGGGCTGCTGCGACCACCATCGCGCAGCAGGCCGAGACGCCGAGCGGCGAGCCGGTGGACAGCGCAGCTGTCGCCGCCACTGCTGCTCCGGCAGAAACGCAGCAGGAGGGCTGACAGATGCTGATGCCGCGCAAGCCCCCGAAGGGCTTCCGCAAGCCGCACCACCCGGACCGCAGTGGCGCGTCCAAGGGTGGTAACCGGGTGGTGTTCGGCGAGTTCGGGATCCAGGCTCTCGAGCCGGCGTACGTGACGAACCGGCAAATCGAGTCGGCACGTATCGCGATGACTCGCCACATCAAGCGTGGTGGCAAGGTCTGGATCACGATCTTCCCGGACCAGGCCCTCACCAAGAAGCCTGCCGAGACCCGGATGGGTTCCGGTAAGGGTTCGCCCGAGTGGTGGGTCGCCAACGTCAAGCCGGGGCGGGTTCTCTTCGAGATGTCCTTCCCCAACGAGCAGACCGCGCGAGAGGCCATGCGTCGCGCGATCCACAAGCTCCCGATGAAGTGCCGCATTGTTACGCGCGAAGTGGGTGAATCCTGATGGCAGCGGGCGTTAAGGCGACCGAGCTGCGTGAGCTCTCCGAAGAGGAGCTGGTCACGAAGCTGCGGGAGGCCAAGGCGGAGCTGTTCAACCTCCGCGTGCAGGCCGCAACCGGGCAGCTGGACAACAACCGGCGGTTGCAGGTCATCCGTCGGGAGATCGCCCGGATCTACACGATCATGCGTGAGCGCGAGCTGGGGCTCTCGGCCGCGCCGACTGAGGTGACTGCATCATGACCGAAGAGACCGCCACCGCCGCCGCGCGGTCGCGCCGCAAGGTCCGCGAGGGCCTGGTGATCAGCGACAAGATGGACAAGACCGTCGTTGTCGAGGTCGAGGACCGGGTTCGGCACGCGCTGTACGGCAAGATCATGCGCCGTACGGCCAAGCTGAAGGTGCACGACGAGCAGAACGCCGCTGGCACCGGTGACCGGGTTCTCATCATGGAGACCCGGCCGCTGAGCGCCACCAAGCGTTGGCGGATCGTGGAGATCCTGGAAAAGGCCAAGTAGCGAAGGCTCGAGCTCGCCCGGCGTTGCGTCGGGCGTAGGTTCCGCCAGGCTCCGGCCGCTACGGCGGCCGGAGAACCGGCAGACATAGGAGATAGACGTGATTCAGCAGGAGTCGCGACTGCGCGTCGCCGACAACACGGGTGCTCGGGAGATCCTGTGCATCCGGGTTCTCGGCGGCTCGGGTCGGCGCTACGCGAGCATCGGCGACGTCATCGTGGCCACGGTCAAGGACGCGATCCCGGGTGCCGGTGTGAAGAAGGGCGACGTCGTCAAGGCTGTCGTCGTTCGCACGGCCAAGGAGAGGCGTCGTCCGGACGGCTCGTACATCCGCTTCGACGAGAACGCCGCCGTCATCATCAAGGACGGCGGGGACCCGCGTGGAACCCGTATCTTCGGCCCGGTGGGCCGGGAGCTGCGGGACAAGCGGTTCATGAAGATTATTTCCCTCGCGCCGGAGGTGTTGTGACCGTGAAGGTCAAGAAGGGCGACACGGTCGTCGTCATCGCCGGCAAGGACAAGGGTGCCAAGGGCAAGGTCATTCAGGCCTACCCGCGGCAGGACAAGGTCCTGGTCGAGGGCGTGAACCGGGTCAAGAAGCACACTCGCATCAGCACCACCCAGCGTGGCGCCAAGACCGGCGGCATCGTCACTCAGGAGGCCCCGATCCACGTCTCGAACGTGCAGGTCCTGGACTCCGACGGCAAGCCGACCCGCGTCGGTTACCGGATCGACGACAACGGCCAGAAGGTCCGCATCGCGCGTAGCACCGGTAAGGACCTGTGATGACCACGGCTACCGAAAAGACCCTGCCGCGCCTCAAGGAGCGGTACCGCAACGAGATCGTGGCCCAGCTGCGTGAGCAGCACAGCTACGGCAACCCCATGCAGGTGCCGCGGCTGGTCAAGATCGTCGTCAACATGGGTGTCGGCGAGGCTGCTCGCGACGCCAAGCTGATCGACGGCGCGGTCCGCGACCTCGCCACGATCACCGGCCAGAAGCCGCAGGTGCGGCGGGCGACCAAGTCCATCGCGCAGTTCAAGCTCCGCGAGGGCATGCCGATCGGTGCGAAGGTCACCCTTCGCGGCGACCGGATGTGGGAGTTCCTGGACCGGCTGCTGTCCATCTCGCTGCCGCGTATCCGCGACTTCCGCGGCCTCGACGGGCGCAAGCTGGACGGGCACGGCAACTACACGTTCGGTCTGACCGAGCAGTCGGTGTTCCACGAGATCGACCAGGACCGGATCGATCGCCAGCGGGGCATGGACATCACGGTGGTCACGACCGCCACGACCGACGACGAGGGCCGGGCGCTGCTCAAGCTCCTGGGCTTCCCGTTCAAGGAGAACTGAGATGGCCAAGAAGGCGCTGATCATCAAGGCGGCCGCGAAGCCGAAGTTCTCGGTTCGCGCGTACACCCGCTGCCAGCGGTGCGGGCGTCCGAAGGCGGTCTACCGCAAGTTCGGGCTCTGCCGGGTCTGCATCCGGGAGATGGCTCACCGCGGTGAGCTGCCGGGCGTGTCCAAGGCTTCCTGGTAAGGGCGACCGCGTCCCGGCCGTCGGCCGGGAACTCCTGCACCGATTAGGTATTGCTCTTCGCCGTAGGCCCGGGGCTGATGCCCCGGGAACCCCGGCGAGAAAGGCTGACGAAATCCATGACGATGACCGACCCGATCGCAGACATGCTCACGCGTCTGCGTAACGCCAACCAGGCGTACCACGATCAGGTGAAGATGCCCTACTCCAAGATCAAGGCGAACATCGCCGAGGTCCTGAAGGCCGAGGGTTACATCGCCACTTGGTCGGTCGAGGAGCCCGAGGAGGGCGCCGTCGGCAAGCGACTGGTCGTCGAGCTGAAGTACGGCCAGAACCGCGAGCGGAGCCTGGCCGGCATCAAGCGCGTGTCCAAGCCCGGTCTCCGGGTGTACGCCAAGTCGGACGGGCTCCCGCGGGTGCTCGGTGGGCTGGGCGTGGCGATCATTTCGACGTCCCAGGGGCTGCTGACCGACCGGCAGGCCCGCAAGCGGAGTGTTGGCGGGGAAGTCCTCGCCTTCGTCTGGTAACGGGAGACAGGTAGAAATGTCGCGAATTGGACGTAAGTCGATCCCGGTACCAGCCGGCGTCGACATCACGATCGACGGGCAGACCGTCAAGGTCAAGGGCCCCAAGGGCCAGCTCCAGCACACCCTCGCCGAGCCGATCACGATCGAGCGCGCCGAGGATGGGCAGCTGAGCGTCAACCGGCCGAACGACGAGCGCAAGGCCAAGGAACTCCACGGCCTGAGCCGTACGCTGGTTGCCAACATGATCGTCGGGGTCACCGAGGGCTACCGCAAGAGCCTGGAGATCGCCGGCACCGGTTACCGGGTCACCGCCAAGGGTTCGGACCTCGAGTTCGCGCTCGGGTTCTCCCACCCGGTGGTCGTCCCCGCCCCGGCGGGCATCACCTTCACGGTGGAGCGGCCGACCCTGTTCCACGTGGCTGGCATCGACAAGCAGCAGGTCGGTGAGGTCGCCGCCAACATCCGGAAGATCCGCCCGCCGGAGCCCTACAAGGGCAAGGGCGTCAAGTACCAGGGCGAGGTCATCCGCCGCAAGGCTGGAAAGGCAGGTAAGAAGTGAGCGCCACGCTGCTCAAGCGCCGCCGCGGTGTCGCCGCCAAGCGCGCCGTTGGGCGTGCGCGTCGACACTTCCGCGTCCGCAAGAACGTCACCGGTACGGCCGAGCGTCCGCGCCTGGTCGTCACCCGCTCGCTGCGGCACATGGTCGCCCAGGTCGTCGACGACACCAAGGGTCACACCCTGGCGTCGGCGTCGACCCTGGACGCCTCGCTGCGCGGTGCGGAGGGCGACAAGAGCGCCCTCGCTGGCAAGGTGGGCGCGCTGCTCGCCGAGCGGGCCAAGGCCGCCGGCGTCTCCAAGGTCGTCTTCGACCGCGGTGGCAACCGGTACGCGGGGCGAGTAGCCGCGCTTGCCGACGCCGCCCGCGAAGCCGGGCTCGAGTTCTAACAACCCCGTCACGAGAGATAAGGAAGGCTGCTGATGCCAGGTCAACAGCGCCGTGGCGGCGGGTCCGGTGGCAACGAGGGTGGTCGCCGCGACAACCGCCGTGAGGGCGGCCGCGGAAACGCGCCCGTCGAGAAGACCCCGCACCTTGAGCGGGTCGTCGCGATCAACCGCGTCGCCAAGGTCGTGAAGGGTGGTCGTCGCTTCAGCTTCACCGCCCTGGTGATCGTGGGCGACGGCGACGGCACGGTCGGCGTGGGCTACGGAAAGGCCAAGGAGGTGCCCGCGGCCATCGCCAAGGGCGTCGAGGAGGCGAAGAAGCACTTCTTCAAGGTTCCGCGGATCGGTCAGTCGATCCCGCACCCGGTGACGGGTGAGGACGCCGCTGGCGTGGTGCTGCTCAAGCCGGCCTCGGCCGGTACGGGTGTCATCGCCGGTGGACCGGTGCGTGCCGTGCTGGAGTGCGCCGGGATCCACGACGTGCTCTCCAAGAGCCTCGGCTCGTCGAACCCGATCAACATCGTGCACGCCACCGTGGCGGCCCTGAAGGGGCTTGAGTCCCCCGAGCAGGTCGCGGCGCGTCGTGGTCTGCCGGTGGAGGACGTCGCGCCGGCCGCCATGCTGGCGTCGCGTGCGGGGGTGGCGCACTGATGGCACGCCTGAAGGTCACCCAGCTCCGGTCCGGTATCGGGACCAAGCACAACCAGCGTGAGTCGCTGCGTTCGCTCGGTCTCAAGCGGATCAACGACGTGGTGGTCAAGGAGGACCGGCCCGAGATCCGCGGCATGATCTTCACTGTGAGCCACCTCGTGAAGGTCGAGGAGGTCGAGTAATGACGATCAAGGTGCATCACCTGCGCCCGGCGCCCGGTTCCAAGACCGCGAAGACCCGTGTGGGTCGCGGTGAGGGTTCCAAGGGCAAGACCGCTGGTCGCGGTACCAAGGGCTCCAAGGCCCGCAAGAACATCTCGGCGGCGTTCGAGGGTGGGCAGATGCCCATCCACATGCGCCTGCCGAAGATGAAGGGCTTCAAGAACAAGTTCAAGGTGGTCTTCCAGGTGGTCAACCTGGACCGACTCGCTGAGCTGTTCCCGAACGGTGGTCAGGTCGGCCCGCTGGAGCTGGTTGAGTCCGGCGCGGTCCGCAAGGGTCACCCGGTCAAGGTCCTCGGCACCGGGGATCTCGGCGGTGTGGCGCTCCAGGTGTCTGCGCACGCGTTCAGTGCGTCGGCCAAGGAGAAGATCGCTGCCGCCGGTGGCTCCGTCACCGAGCTGTAAGGCGTACGACCATGGCGCCCGTCCAGTTGAGAGCAACTGGCGGGCGCCATGGTCTGCCTGGGGCCTGAGCGCCCGGTAATATCGGAATCGATTTATGTAGTCGGGCGCATCTGCCCGGACCGGGGTGAGGCTGTTAGAGTCCCATCCCAGCCATGGATTGCGGGCACTCGCCCGTGATCCACCCCGACCCGCCAGGGATCACCGGCGGCCCGCCTCGCGCAGGAGGAAGAAGTTGCTGTCCGCCTTTCTCAGTGCGTTCCGTACGCCTGACCTGCGCAAGAAGCTGCTGTTCACAGTAGGCATCATCGCGGTCTACCGGCTGGGTGCAACGCTCCCCAGCCCGGGCGTCTCGTACGGCAACGTGCAGAAGTGCCTCGACACCATCCAGGGTGACACCACCGGGGTGGTGAACCTGCTCAACCTCTTCTCCGGCGGAGCGCTGCTACAGCTCTCGGTCTTCGCGCTGGGCATCATGCCCTACATCACCGCGTCGATCATCCTGCAGCTGCTGACCGTCGTGATCCCCCGCCTGGAGCAGCTCCGCAAGGAGGGCCAGGCCGGTCAGGCGAAGATCACCCAGTACACGCGCTACCTGACCCTCGGTCTCGGTGTGCTGCAGGCCTCGGCGTTCGTGGCCCTGGCCCGCTCGGGCCAGCTGTTCCAGAACCGCTGCGACCAGTTCCCGATCATCCCCACCGGCACCGGCATCCCGGACTGGCTGACCCTGGCCATCCTGGTGATGACGATGACCGCCGGCACCGGCATGGTCATGTGGCTCGGTGAGCTGATCACCGACCGCGGCGTCGGCAACGGCATGTCCGTCCTGATCTTCACCTCGATCGCGGCGCGGCTGCCCAGCGAGGGCTGGCAGATCAAGACCAGCAAGGGCTGGGACATGTTCGCCCTGGTCATCGCGCTGGTCCTGGTGGTCATCACCGCGGTCACCTTCATCGAGCAGGCGCAGCGCCGGATCCCGGTGCAGTACGCCAAGCGGATGATCGGCCGGCGGATGTACGGCGGCACCTCGACCTACATCCCGCTCAAGGTGAACCAGGCGGGTGTGATCCCGGTCATCTTCGGGTCGTCGCTGCTCTACCTGCCGCAGTTGGCGCTGCAGTTCTTCGACCAGACCGACCCGGGCAAGACCCAGTCGTGGATCCAGAACAACCTGGTCAACCCGAGCAGCCCGATCTACATCTCGGTCTACTTCCTGCTGATCATCTTCTTCACGTACTTCTACGTCTCGATCACGTTCAACCCGACCGAGGTCGCGGACAACATGAAGAAGTACGGCGGTTTCGTGCCGGGCATCCGCCCGGGCAAGCCGACCGCCGACTACCTCGACTTCATCCTCAGCCGGATCACCCTGCCGGGCGCGCTCTACCTCGGCGTCATCTCGATCCTGCCGAACTTCTTCTTCATCTGGCTGGACAACCAGCAGTACCAGAACTTCCCGTTCGGCGGCACCGCTGTGCTCATCATGGTCGGCGTCGGTCTGGAGACCGTGAAGCAGATCGAGAGCCAACTCATGCAGCGGAACTACGAAGGGTTCCTGCGGTAGATGAGACTCGTTCTGGTTGGCCCGCCGGGCGCGGGCAAGGGCACACAGGCCGAGTTCATCGCCGCGCACCTCTCGGTGCCGAAGATTTCGACCGGAGACATCTTCCGGTCGAACGTCACCCAGGGCACGCCGCTCGGTGTCGAGGCGAAGCGGTACATGGACGCGGGCGAGCTGGTCCCGGACGAGGTCACCATCAACATGGTCCGGGACCGGCTGGCCGAGCCCGACGCCAGCGAGGGTTTCCTACTCGACGGCTTCCCGCGGACGACTCCGCAGGCGGCCGCTCTGGACAAGCTCCTCGCCGATCTGGGCACCGCCCTGGATCTGGTCCTGGAGCTGGTCGTGGACGACGACGAGGTGATCCGGCGGCTCTCCGGTCGGCGTACCTGCCGGGGCTGCGGCAAGATCTGGCACGTCGAGTTCGACGCCACCACCCGGCCCGGCGTCTGTGACAGGTGCGGCGCCGAGCTGTTCCAGCGCGACGACGACAAGCCGGAGACGATCGCCACGCGGCTTCGTGAATACAGCGAGAAGACCGCACCCCTGGTCGACTACTACGGCGCTCAGGGCAAGCTGGTCGGGATCGACGCCACCGGGCCGGTGGAGGACGTCACCACCCGGGCCATCGACGCGTTGCGGTCGTACGGCGGCTGAGGTCCGGCCGGGCCGCGGCGGATAGAGTGCGAACAGCGGGGTACGCGTTATGTGCCCCGCTGTTCGGCAACGAAAGGTAACCGCTCCATGCGTCGTCCCCAGCTGGACATCCAGCTGAAGACCCCTGACCAGATCGAGAAGATGCGGGCCGCCGGACTGGTGGTGGCCGAGGCGCTGCGCCGGATGCGGGAGGCTGTCGCCCCCGGTGTGAGCACCGCCGATCTGGACGCCATCGCCGAGGCGACCATCCGTGAGGCGGGCGGCGTTCCGTCGTTCAAGGGCTACCACGGCTTTCCGGCGTCGATCTGCTCCTCGGTCAACGAGCAGATCGTGCACGCCATCCCGTCGCCGAAGCAGGTGCTTGAGGCCGGTGACCTGATCTCCATCGACTGCGGCGCGGTGCTGGACGGCTGGCACGGCGACTCCGCGATCACCGTCGGGGTCGGTGACGTCGACCCGGCGCTGCTGAAGATGGCCGAGGTCGCCGAGGACGCGATGTGGGCCGGCATTGCCGCCGCCGCACGTGGCGCGGCCAGCGGCAAGGGCCGCCTCACCGACATCTCGCACGCCGTGGAGACCGCCGTCCGCAAGGGCGGCCGGTACGGCATCGTCGACGGCTACGGCGGGCACGGCATCGGCACCGAGATGCACCAGGACCCGCACGTGCTCAACCACGGCCGACCGGGCAAGGGTCCGCGACTGGTCCCCGGCATGGCGCTGGCCATCGAGCCGATGATCACGATGGCGTCCCCGCGTACTGTCGAGTTGTCCGACGGCTGGACGGTGGTCACCCGCGACGGCTCGGTGGCGGCGCACGTCGAGCATTCGATGGCTCTGCTGCCCGACGGGGTCTGGGTGCTGACCGCGTTCGACGGCGGCCGGGCCCGCCTGGGCGACCTGGTAACAGCCCGCCAACCCGCAGCCACCAAAACCCCCTGACCCCACCCCCTCGGCCCCCTCGGCCCCCTTGGCCCCTCGGCCCATCCCGGTCGATCATGAAGTTATTGCCAGCCTCACCGGCGTGTCAGGGCCATAACTTCATGATCAACCAAGGTGAGGGGTCGGGCAGACTGGCGCGACGGTGGCATGCTTGCCGGCATGGACGGGCGCGACGGGATGCGAGCCGCGGACTCGGACCGTGCGGCGGTGGCCGACCGGTTGCGGGTCGCCCTCGAAGAGGGCCGACTGGATCTGCACGAGTACGACGAGCGGTTGCAGCGGGCCTACGCGGCACGCACGTACGCCGACCTTGATGTCCTGCTCACCGACCTGCCGCCGGTGACGCCAGCGCAGCGGTCGGGCCTGGCGCCGGCCGCGGGGTCGACGGTGAGCCCGCTGGGTGACCAGCTCGGTCCGGCACCCACCGGGGGCGTCACGGCCCGCTGGTTGGCCGAGGTGTGGTTCCCGTACCTGCGGGTGATCGCCATCGTGGTGACCATCTGGGCGGTGACGTCGCTGCTGAGCCAGGACCTGCTCTACTTCTGGCCGGGCTGGGTGGCGGGGCCGTGGGGCGCGGTGCTGGTGGTCCGCACGGTCGGCGGCCTGGCCGCGAAGGAGCCCCAGCGCCAGGCCGTCAATCGCCAACGCCGTCGGGAGCGCAAGCAGGCAAAACGAGCCCTCAGGCCGAACAACCCCCCACCAACCCCCTAACCCGCCCCGCCGACCCCGGACCCCGACGCCCCCCGGGACCCCGCCCCGACCCGCCCCCGGACCCCGCCGCCCGGCCCGGCCCCCCGGACCCGGTCCCGGCCCTCGGACCCCACCCCTGGACCCCCGGACTCCGCCCCCTCGGGCCCGGCCCGCGCCCCCGGGCGGCCCCCGTTGATCATGAAATCATTGCCGCCGGCTCCGGCGTGTCGTGGCAATAACTTCATGATCAACGGAGATGGGGGTGGGGGTATTTGGGGCGGCGCGCGGGGTGGTGGGTGGTCGGTTTGGCGGGGGACCGCGGGCCGGCGTACACTTTCAGATCGGCGCACAGCGTCCACTCCGGCATGCCCACCCTGCGCTTCGGTGGGAGCTGGAGCCGCGGCTGGCGCGGGCTTCTGATTCTGATCAGATTTCCGTGTAAGACGTTGTGGGCCGCCCGGAGCAATCGACGTCAGGACAGCGGAGGACATGCCGAAAAAAGACGGAGCCATTGAGATCGAGGGTCGGGTCATCGAGCCCCTGCCGAACGCCATGTTCCGGGTGGAGCTCGCGAACGGCCACAAGGTGTTGGCTCACATCAGCGGCAAGATGCGGCAGCACTACATCCGCATCCTTCCGGAGGACCGGGTCGTCGTCGAACTCTCGCCGTACGACCTGACCCGCGGGCGCATCGTCTACCGCTACAAGTAGTCCTGACGACGGCCGGGAAGTCCCGTGTCCGTCTTCGACGTCCGGTGTCGCGCAGAGCGCGTCCCCGGGCCAGATGGGAAGTAAGGCAACCGTGAAGGTCAAGCCGAGCGTCAAGAGGATCTGCAACAAGTGCCGGGTTATCCGCCGGCACGGCCGGGTCATGGTCATCTGCAGCGACCCGCGCCACAAGCAGCGCCAGGGCTGACTCAGCCCGTCCCGGCCGGAACACGGCCGGGTGGCGTTGGCCAGGCAGATCCCCAGCGACACACACATCACACATGCTCGTCCCAGCCGCGAGCGGTACGCCAGACGTACCTCTGCGTGGCTGACCCCCGGTCGGAGGCCGGGGCCCGCTCGGGCAGCGACCGATCCCGGTCGCCGGCGCTCACCGCGTCGGAAGGACGGGACGGCCGGTAGCGGGGTGGGACGGGTCCACACCTCCGCCACACATCACGAGGAGTACGCCCGCACATGGCACGTCTAGTCGGCGTGGATCTCCCCCGCGAAAAGCGGTTGGAGATCGCGCTCACCTACATCTTCGGGGTCGGTCGCACCCGCGCCCTGGAGACACTCGCCGCCACCGGCATCTCGCCGGACAAGCGCGCTCGGGACCTCACGGACGAGGAGCTCGTGCAGCTCCGCGATCACATCGAGGGCAACTACAAGGTTGAAGGCGACCTGCGCCGCGAGGTCGCCGCTGACATCCGCCGCAAGGTTGAGATCGGCTGCTACGCCGGCATCCGGCACCGCCGGGGCCTGCCCGTGCGTGGCCAGCGGACCAAGACCAATGCCCGGACCCGCAAGGGCCCGAAGCGGACCGTCGCCGGCAAGAAGAAGCCCGGCAAGAAGTAGTTCTTAACCGGATGACGGGGTCGGCCGCCACCGAGGTGGGCCAGGCCGCAACCCAATCCGGAAAGTCAACTAGGAGCGCACAGACTTATGCCACCGAAGGCTCGTGCCGGAGCCGCTGTAAAGAAGGTCCGGCGCAAGGAACGCAAGAACGTCGCCCACGGGCAGGCGCACATCAAGAGCACCTTCAACAACACCATCGTGTCCATCACGGACCCGACCGGTGCGGTCATCTCCTGGGCCTCCGCTGGCCAGGTGGGCTTCAAGGGCTCCCGCAAGTCGACTCCGTTCGCCGCTCAGCTGGCCGCCGAGGCCGCCGCGCGTCGGGCCATGGAGCACGGCATGCGCAAGGTCGACGTGTTCGTCAAGGGCCCCGGCTCCGGCCGGGAGACCGCGATCCGTTCGCTGCAGGCCGTCGGGCTGGAGGTCGGCCAGATCGCCGACGTCACCCCGCAGCCGCACAACGGATGCCGTCCGCCTAAGCGTCGTCGGGTCTGAGAGGTAGAGAGAGATGGCTCGTTACACCGGTGCAGACTGCCGCCGTTGCCGGCGGGAGAAGATGAAGCTGTTCCTCAAGGGCAGCAAGTGCGATGGTCCGAAGTGCCCGTTCGAGTCCCGGCCGTTCCCGCCCGGGCAGCACGGCCGCGGCCGCACCAAGGAGACGGAGTACCTGCTCCAGCTCCGTGAGAAGCAGAAGGCCCGCCGGGTTTACGGCGTGCTGGAGAAGCAGTTCCGCGGTTACTACGAGGAAGCCGTCGGCAAGCAGGCCAAGACCGGTGAGGTCCTCCTGCAGATCCTCGAGTCGCGGCTGGACAACGTCGTTTACCGGGCCGGCTACGCCCACTCGCGGGACATGGCCCGCCAGCTGGTCAAGCACGGTCACTTCACGGTGAACGGCAAGAAGGTCGACATCCCGTCGTACCGCGTCAAGGAGCACGACATCATCGAGGTTCGGGGCAAGAGCAAGGAGCTCACCCCGTTCATCGTCGCGCAGGCCCAGGCCGGCTCGAAGACGGTTCCGGCGTGGCTTGAGGCCATCCCGAGCCAGATGAAGGTGCTCGTGCACTCCCTCCCGGCCCGGCAGGTCATCGACACGCAGGTCCAGGAGCAGTTGATCGTCGAGCTCTACTCCAAGTAGTCCGAGCTCGGTTCGGTGGCCCGCCCTCCGGGGCGGGCCACCGGAACAGTTTGTGTCGTGGGCGTCAAATAGCGGGCGCCCCGGAAGAGAAGAGAAAAGATGCTCATCAGCCAGCGACCCTCCCTCTCCGAGGAGTCGATCAACGAGACCCGGTCGCGGTTCGCCATCGAGCCGCTGGAGCCGGGCTTCGGCTACACCCTGGGTAACTCGCTGCGGCGTACGCTGCTGTCGTCGATCCCGGGCGCGGCCGTCACCTCGATCAAGATCGACGGTGTGCTGCACGAGTTCACCACGATCCCCGGTGTCAAGGAGGACGTGGTCGAGCTCGTCATGAACATCAAGGAGCTGTGCGTCAGCTCCGAGCACGACGAGCCGGTCAGCATGTACCTGCGTAAGCAGGGCCCGGGCGACGTGACCGCGGGCGACATCCAGCCGCCGGCCGGCGTCTCGGTGCACAACCCGGACCTCAAGCTCGCCACCCTGAACGGCAAGGGCCGGCTCGACATGGAGCTGACCGTCGAGCGGGGCCGGGGCTACGTGACGGCGGCGCAGAACAAGCAGTCCGGCGCGGAGATCGGCCGGATCCCGGTCGACTCGATCTACTCGCCGGTGCTGAAGGTGACCTACCGCGTCGAGGCGACTCGTGTCGAGCAGCGCACCGACTTCGACCGGCTGATCATCGACGTCGAGACCAAGCCGTCGATGGGTCCGCGTACCGCGCTGGCCTCCGCCGGTTCGACGCTCGTGGAGCTGTTCGGGCTCGCCCGGGAGCTGGACGAGACCGCCGAGGGCATCGACATCGGGCCGTCCCCGCAGGACGCCCAACTGGCGGCGGACCTTGCCCTGCCGATCGAGGAGCTGGACCTCACCGTCCGCTCCTACAACTGCCTCAAGCGCGAGGGCATCAACTCCGTTGGTGAGCTCATCGGGCGTACCGAGGCCGACCTCCTCGACATTCGCAACTTCGGTCAGAAGTCGATCGACGAGGTCAAGATGAAGCTCGCCGGGATGGGTCTCGGGCTGAAGGACTCGGCCCCGAACTTCGACCCGGCGCACGTCGTGGACACCTTCGGCGAGGCCGACTACGACACCGACGACTACCGCGAGACCGAGCAGCTCTAGTCCGCGCTGCCGCCACAACTGAGGAGCACCAAAAATGCCCACGCCCACCAAGGGCCCCCGCCTCGGCGGCAGCCCCTCGCACGAGCGGCTGATGCTGGCGAACCTGGCCACCGCGCTGTTCCAGCACGGCAAGATCCAGACCACCGAGACGAAGGCCCGGCGGCTGCGCCCGCTGGCCGAGCAGCTCATCACCAAGGCCAAGCGCGGTGACCTCGCCTCGCGGCGGCGGGTGCTGGGTGTCGTCAAGGACAAGGACGTGGTCTACGCCCTGTTCGACCAGATCGCGCCCCGGTACTCCAACCGCCCCGGCGGTTACACCCGGATCGTGAAGACCGGTCCCCGCAAGGGTGACAACGCGCCGATGGCGATCATCGAGCTGGTCGAGGAGCTTCAGGTCGCCGAGCCCAAGGTGAACAAGAAGACCGCGGCCCGCAAGGCTGCGCAGCAGGACAAG
The DNA here is from genome assembly GCF_040608575.1 of Micromonospora sp. NPDC005171. NCBI lineage: Bacteria > Bacillati > Actinomycetota > Actinomycetes > Micromonosporales > Micromonosporaceae > Micromonospora > Micromonospora sp. NPDC005171. The sequence continues at coordinate 28,609 of NZ_JBEXIM010000029.1, forward strand.
GTCGAGGCGCTCGCCCCGGCCGACGAGGCCCCGAAGTCGGCTCCGGCTGACCAGGACTCCGAGGCGCCGGTGTCGGCGTCCGGTGACACCGCCGCCGCCCGCGAGGACAGCGACGAGGCCACCGAGAACAAGGCCTGATCAAGGGCATTGTCGGGCCCGGCACCCCATCGGGGTGCCGGGCCCGACCCGTAACAGGAGGTACGAGGTGGACGAGCGGATCCGGCTGCGGCTGGACGTCTCGTACGACGGCACCGACTTCTCCGGCTGGGCAGCCCAGCCGACCCGGCGCACCGTCGCGGGGGTGCTCGTCGAGACCCTGGCCCTGGTCCTCGGCGTCGGCACGGCCACCGGGCTGACGGTGGCCGGACGGACCGACGCGGGGGTGCACGCCACGGGGCAGGTGTGCCACCTGGACCTGCCGGTGGACGTGTGGCGGCAGCACGAGGGACAACTGCTGCGTCGGCTGGCCCGGCTGCTCCCCACCGACGTGCGCGTACGGGCGATGACCGAGGTGCCGGCCGACTTCGACGCCCGGTTCTCGGCCACCTTCCGACGCTACGAGTACCGGGTCACCGATGCGCCCTTCGGCGCCGAGCCGCTGCGCCGCCACGAGGTGCTGGCCTGGCCGAAACCGTTGGACCTGGCTGCGCTGAACACCGCAGCGGCCGGGCTGGTGGGGGAGCACGACTTCGCCGCGTACTGCCGGCGCAAGGAGCACGCGACCACGCTGCGCGAGGTGACCCGGCTGGACTGGCGTCGCGACCCGGACGGCATCCTGGTCGCCACCGTGCAGGCCGACGCGTTCTGTCAGGCCATGGTGCGCAGCCTGGTGGGGGCCATGCTGGTGGCCGGTGACGGCCGCCGCCCGGTCGAGTGGCCGGGCACTCTGCTCACCCAGCGGGAGCGGTCCAGCGAGGTGACAGTGGCCCCCGCGCGCGGGTTGACCCTGGTCGCCGTCGGCTACCCGGCCGATCCGGCCGAGTACGCCCACCGCGCCACCCTCACCCGCCGGTTGCGGGTCCCGATCGAGGGTTGACCGCCTGCGCGGTCAGTCGCCCGGCAGGCCGCCCTGGTCGGCGTTGCTGCCGGTCGGAGCCGCCGTCGGTTGTGCAGCGGTGCCACCGTCGGCCCGGCTCTGCAGCACGCCCCGGCTGAGGTGCAGCTCGATCATGTCGAACAGGATCTCGCGGATCTTGGCGTCACCCGCCTTGACCGCCGCCCCGTCCTTGCGGACCACCAGCGCGTAGGCCAGGTAGTGGCCTCGGACCTGCCAACCAACCCGCGCCGGAGCGCTGGCCAGGACATCGGTGCCGTCGCCCTCGTCGGCGGTGAGGCCACGGAATCGGCCCTGCCGTTCGTCGAGCAGTTGCCGGAGCCGGTCGCGGGCTCGTTCCGCGCTGACCTTGTCGGTGAGGTTGAACAGGCCTGCGGTGACCAGGTGGTTGCCGTCGGGCGTTCTCAGCGTGGCCCGGACCGCCTGGTTGCAGCCGAGCCGGACCAGCAGGTCGGCGACCTCGTCGGTGGCGGCGACGGCGCAACTGCCGCTGGACTGGGTCTTGAGCACCTGGTAGCTCGGCTGGCCGTCGGTGAGCTTCAGCTCCTTGCCGGGGAAGAGTTCCTTGGCGGTGAGCGGGGCCTGGTCGGTGTCCCGGGAGTCGAGGGCCACCCGTTCCGGCGGTGCCGCCGTCGGTGCGGCGTTCGGCTGGTACGTCGGGTTGCTCTGCGGCTGCTCGTTGCGGTCGATGAGCAGCGCGGCGGCACCGAGGCCGCAGAGGGCGAGCAGAACCAGGACCGCTGCGCCGCCGATAAGTACCTGCCAGAGCCGGCCGCCGCCGCGCCGGGCGGACGGTTCCACAGGAGTCGCCGAGGTGTAGATCTGGCTGCGGGGCGGGGCGGGCGGGATGTCGGCACGAGTCGGCGCGGGCTGCGGCTCAGCGCCGCGAGTCGGCACGTGCTGCGGCACATCGGCACGCGAGGGCACGTGCTGCGGCACATCGGCACGAGTCGGCGCGGGCTGCGGCTCAGCGCCGCGCGTCGGCGCATGCTGCGGCAGATCGGCACGCGTCGGCGCGGGCTGCGACGAGGGCAGCGAGAGCTGGTTCGGCCGGGGCAGCGACGGCGTGGGGAAGCGTGACGGAGAAGGTCCGGCCGGCGGGGGCGGACCGGCGCCGAGCACCGACAGGTCGGACCCGGGCTCCGGGTACTCCTCGAAAGCGTCCTCATCGGACTGGTACCGATACACCATGTCGCCTAGAGTAGGAGTTATTGTCCCTTTAGGGGGTAATATCGGGGAAATGTACGTGTGGGCCGTGTCAGGCCCGCCCCGGACCGGTGCGAGAATTGCCGGGTGACCGGCGACCACTACTTCACTGCTCAGCCGACCAGCGACGCCCCGGCGCGCGAGGTCGACTTCTCCGTCGCCGACCGCGACTACCGGCTCACCTCGGCCGGCGGGGTCTTCTCCGCCAGCCGGCTCGACCCGGGCACCGCGGTGCTGCTGCGCAAGGCCGAGCTGCCCGCCGCCGACACCACCGGCGACCTGCTCGACCTCGGCTGCGGGTTCGGGCCGATCAGCTGCGTGCTGGCCGACCTCGCGCCCACCAGCACCATCTGGGCCGTCGACGTCAACGCCCGGGCCCGCGAGCTGACCGCCGCCAACGCGGCCCGGATCGGCGCCGGCGACCGGGTCCGGGTCAGCGCGCCGGACGACGTTCCGGACGGCATCCGCTTCGCCCAGCTCTGGTCGAACCCACCCATCCGGATCGGCAAGGACGGGCTGCACGACCTGCTGCTGCGGTGGCTGCCCCGACTCGCCCCGGACGGCGTCGGCTGGTTGGTCGTCGCCCGGCACCTCGGCGGCGACTCACTGCAACGCTGGCTCACCGAGCAGAGCTGGCAGGTCGAGCGGTACGCCAGCCAGAAGGGCTTCCGGGTGCTGCGCGTCACCCGGTAATTGGATGTACCCCCCGACCCTCACTGGGGCAGGATCCCGGCGTGGGATACGTGGACGTGGCAGCGGTCGGGCACATCCTGCCCGACGGTCGGGAACTCTTCGCCGACGTGTCGTTCCGGGTCGGTGAGGGCAGCAAGGTCGCCCTGGTCGGGCCGAACGGCGCGGGAAAGACGACGCTGCTGAGGATGGTCGCCGGCGACCTGCCGGTGCGCAGCGGCGTCGTCGCGCGGGCCGGCGGGCTGGGCGTGATGCGCCAGTTCATCGGCATGATCGGCGACGAGTCGACAGTCGCCGACCTGGCGTTGTCGCTGGCCCCGCCGGCACTGCGCGACGCCGGCCGGCGGCTCGGCGAGACCGAGGTGGCCATGCGGGCGGCCGAGGCGCACGGCAAGTTCAGCAACGCCGCGGGCAAGGCCCAACTGGCGTACGCCGATGCGCTCGGCGCCTGGGGCGAGGCCGGCGGGTACGACGCCGAGGTCCTCTTCGACACCGTCGCGACAATCGTGCTCGGTCAGCCCTGGGACGCCGTACGGGACCGGCCGGTGCGCACCCTCTCCGGCGGCCAGCAGAAGCGCTTCGCCCTGGAGTTGCTGCTGCGCGGCCCGGACGAGGTGCTGCTGCTCGACGAACCGGACAACTTCCTCGACGTGCCCGGCAAACGCTGGCTGGAGGCGCGACTGCGCGAGTCGACGAAGTCGGTGCTCTACGTCTCGCACGACCGCGAGCTGCTGGCCCAGAGCGCCGACCGGGTGGTTGCCGTCGAGGGTGGCAGCGCCTGGGTGCACCCGGGCGGCTTCGCCAGCTGGCACGAGGCTCGGGTGGCTCGGCACGCCCGCCTCGACGAGCTGCGCCGACGCTGGGACGAGGAGCACCAGAAGCTGCGCGAGCTGATGCTCATGTACAAGCAGAAGGCCGCGTACAACGACGGGTTGGCCTCGCGCTACCAGGCCGCGCAGACCCGGCTGCGCAAGTTTGAGGAGGCCGGGCCGCCGCCCGTACCCCCGAAGGACCAGGACATCCGGATGCGGCTCAGCGGCGGGCGGACCGGCAAGCGCGCGGTCGTCTGCGAGCAGTTGGAGCTCGACGGCCTGACTTTCCCCTTCGACCTGGAGATCTGGTACGGCGACCGGGTGGCGGTGCTCGGTGCCAACGGCACCGGCAAGTCACATTTCCTGCGGCTGCTGGCCCGCGGCGGCACCGACCCGGACCCGGCGAACGGGCCGGTCGACGGCGCGGGCGCGCTCGCGCCGGTGGCGCACGACGGCGTGGCCCGCCTGGGCGCCCGGGTGCGACCCGGGCACTTCTCCCAGACCCACGACCGGCCGGAGCTGATGTCGAAGACGCTCGTCGAGATCCTCTGGCGGGGTGACGAGCACCGCACCGGGATGGACCGGCACGCGGCGATGGGTGTGCTCAGTCGCTACGAGCTGGCCGCGCAGGGGGACCAGCGCTTCGGCACGCTCTCCGGCGGGCAGCAGGCCCGTTTCCTGGTGCTGCTGCTGGAGCTGTCCGGGGCGACCCTGCTGCTGCTCGACGAGCCCACCGACAACCTCGACCTGGCCAGCGCGGAAGCCCTCGAAGCGGGTCTGAACGCCTTCGAGGGGACGGTGATCGCGGTCACCCACGACCGCTGGTTCACCCGCTCCTTTGACAGGTTCGTGCTGTTCCGAGGTGACAGCGAGGTGGTGGAGACCCCGGAACCGGTCTGGGACGTCGGGTGATCCCCACCGACCTGCCCGACCGCCTGTGCGCCGTCGACGGGGTGGTCGCCGTGGCGCTCGGTGGTAGCCGGGCGCGCGGTCAGCACCGCCCCGACTCCGACTGGGACCTGGGCCTGTACTACCAGGGTGAGCTGGACCTACCGGCCTTGCGGGCGGTGGCCGCGACGGTCGCCGACGACCCCGGTGTGGTGCTCACCGCACCCGGTGGTTGGGGGCCCTGGGTCGACGGCGGTGGTTGGCTGCGGATCGGCGGAGTCGCCGTGGACTGGATCTACCGGGACCTCGATCGGGTGCGCCGCGCCTGGACGGACTGCCGGGCCGGTCGGTACGAGATCGGGGTGCAGGCCGGGCACCCGCTCGGGTTCTACTCGTCCGCCTATGTCGGCGAGGTGGCGCTGTGCCAGGTGCTGGCGGATCCGACCGGCCAGCTGACCTGGCTGAAGGAGCAGAGCCGGGACTATCCGCCCGCGTTGGCCGACGCGCTGGTGGCCGGCGGCTGGGAGGCCGGGTTTTTGCTGGCCGGAGCGGCCAAGGCTGCCGTTGCCGGGGACGGCGGGTACGTCGCCGGCTGTCTGTTCCGGGTGGTCGGGGTGCTCGCCCAGGTGCTGCACGCGCGAGAAGGCCGGTGGCTGGTCAACGAGAAGGGAATGATCGCCGCAGCGGGGCTGCTGCCGGGGGCACCCCCGCATTTCGCGCAGCGGGCGCAGGCGTTGCTCGGTGGCGTCGGGCGCAGTCCGGCTGAGTTGGCCGCGACCATCGACGCCGCCCGTGAGCTGGTCACCGAGGTGGTCGGCTGAGCCGCCGCCGAGGTGGCCCGCACCGAGCCGGCATAGGGTGGATCTCGTGACTGACATGACCTATCGCCGGCTGGGCGACTCCGGGCTCGTGGTGTCCGTGGTCGGCATCGGCTGCAACAACTTCGGCCGCAAGCTCGACCTCGACGGCACCCGGGCGGTGGTGGACGCCGCCCTGGACGCCGGGATCACCCTGTTCGACACCGCCGACATCTACGGCGAGCCGCAGGGCAGCTCCGAGGAGCTGCTCGGGCAGGCGCTCAAGGGCCGCCGGGACGACGTGGTGGTGGCCACCAAGTTCGGCATGGACATGAACGGCCTCAACGGGCCGGACTTCGGAGCGCGGGGTGCGCGGCGCTACATCGCCCGTGCGGTGGAGGCGTCGCTGCGTCGGCTCGGCACCGACCACATCGACCTGTACCAGATGCACGAACCCGACCCGGGCACCCCGATCGACGAGACCCTCGCCGCCCTGGACGACCTGGTCCGTGACGGCAAGGTGCGCTACCTGGGCAACTCCAACTTCGCCGGCTGGCAGATCGCCGACGCGGACTGGGTCGCCTCGTCCAACGGTCGGTCCCGCTTCATCAGCGCGCAGAACCACTACAGCCTGGTGGAGCGCTCGGTGGAGGCCGAGGTGATCCCGGCGTGCGAGCGGTTCGGCCTCGGCATGCTGCCGTTCTTCCCGCTCGCCAACGGTCTGCTCACCGGCAAGTACAAGCGCGAGGCCCAGCCGCCGGCCGGCAGCCGGCTCTCCGGTGGTGGCCGGTACGCGGAACGGCTCGCGGCGGCCGACTGGGACACCATCGAGGCGATCGAGGCGTACGCGGCCGAGCGGGGTCTGACGATGCTCCGGGTGGCGATCGGCGGGCTGGCCGCCCAGCCGGCGGTGACCTCGGTGATCGCCGGTGCGACCACGCCCGAACAGGTGCGGGCCAACGCCGCCGCCGGCACCTGGGAACCCAGCGACGACGATCTGGCCGCGCTGCGCGCCGTCCTCTGAGCGCGGCAGGGCCGGTGATCGAGGGTGCGCGCCGCGCTTGATCCACTCGCGTTCCTTGAAGTCGGGGTGACCTGTCGCGCGGGACACCCCGACTTCAGGGAAGTCGACTCGATCACGAGCCAGTCCGACGACAACGGGCCGGGCCGCTCGTCGCGGCCCGGCCCGGTCGTTGAATGCGCGTCGGCGCGTTGGTTGGTCAGTCGGCGCGGCGGCGGCCGAACAGCATGGCCACCCCCATCGCCGCGGCGACGAGCACGAGACCGGCCGCCGCGAACGGCCACCAGCCGGCACCCGCCCCGTCGTCCGCCGGCTTGGTCACCGCGACCGGCTCGGGCGCCGGCGGTGACTGCGCCGCCCGGGCCTGCACCGTGGCGGTGGCCTCGCTCTGCAGCGGAGCGGGGGACTTCACAGTCACCTTCCACTTGCCGGCGGAGAGCAGCGGGCCGCTGCTGTAGAAGCCGTGCCCCTCAGGCTGCGGCTCCAGCTGCACCGGCCCGATCCGCTGCCCGTCCGGGCCGGTGGCGGTAAGGACCAACCGCACCACCTGCTCCAGCCGGCGGCCGTCGGTGTGGGTGGCCTGGATGGTGACGCCCTCGGCCCCGTCGCCGGCCACAGTGAGCTTGAGCTTGTCGGCCTGCCCCGCCCGGGCGGCCTGAGTGGCCTGAGCCGCCGCCGGGGCGGCGGCGAACAGGGTCAGGGCCAGTCCGACGAACACGGCGGCCAACACCTTGCGGATACCCGTCACGGACATCTCCTCACTACCGATGAGCGAGGCCCCTCCCCGACGCCGCAGCGCCGGGGAGGGGCCTCGTCGGATCAGAGCTGGCGACCGGGTGCCAGCCGGGTGGCGTCGCCACCAAGCCGTCCGGTGCCCTTGACCGAGTCGCCGTCGTTCGCCTTGACCCCGGCCTTGCTGGCCGCGCCGCCGAGCCGAACGATCATGGCGTCGGCGTCCCGGATCAGGACGTTACGAACCTCCGCCTCAGGCACCAGCGTGGCGTCGGAGGCGAGTGTCCGGAACGCGGTCAGCTGCCGGACGGCCGCCTTGTCGTCGCCGGCCGCCTCGGACGCACGAACAGCGTCGAGCTTGTTCGACAGCTGCTTGTGCGCCTTGGTCGAGAGGCGCCCCGTCGCCTTGAACCGGTCCAGCAGACTCTGCATGTCCCGGAACGAGGTGGTGACGAAGAACCGGACCGTCGAGGTGGTCTTGTTGCCCGCCTTGTCGGTCGCGGTCACGGTCAGCTCGTGCAGGCCCAGCGACAGGTCGTACATGGCCTGCAGAGTGCCGCTGGTGTACGCCTGGCCGTCCAGCTGGCCGACCACGCTCGCGATGCCCGAGGTCGGGTCGACGGCCTGCCAGGCCACCCGGACGTCCTGGCTGTCGCCGTAGAGCTGGCCATCGGCGACACCGGAGACCAGCAGCGTCGGCTTGGTGCCGTCGATCTTCAGGATCGCCGACTTGAGCGTTTCGACGTTGCCAGCCTTGTCCGTCGAGCGGAACAGCAGCTCGTGCTGCCCGTCACCGGTCACCTCGACCGGCGTCGAGTACGGCGTCCACGCGCCACCGTCGAGCGACCACTCCACCGTCTTGACGCCGGAACCAGCGTCGGTCGCGGCCAGCACGACCGGGATGGTCCCGTTGTGCCAGCCGGCGTCGTTCGCCGGAGCGAACGTCGCCGAGGTCACCGGCGCGGTGGCGTCGATCTTGACCGAGACGGTCTTCGTCGCCTCCACGTTGCCGGCCTTGTCCGTCGAGCGGAACCGGAGCTCGTGCTCGCCGTCCCCGCTGACCGCCACCGGAGCGGTGTACGCCGTCCAGGTGGTGGCCCCGTCCAACTGGTACTCCGTGCTGGCGAGCCCGCTACCGCCGGCCTCGTCGGCACCGGTGAGCGTGATCGTCACCGGCCCGGTGTACCACCCGTCGGTCGGGGTGCCGGAGACCGCCGCCGTGGTCACCGGCGCGGTTTCGTCGGCCACCTCCGTGCTGAGCCGGAAGTAGTCGAACGAGGCGGTCTTCGACGCCGTCTGGTTGGCGCCGAGGGTGAACAGCCCGACCTTCGGGGTGGCCCCGACAGCGCTGTTGGTCAGCGCCGTCAACGCGGTCCAGGTCGTCCCGTCGGCCGAGTACGACGCGGTGAACGTGTCACCGGTGCGGGCCAGCCGCAGGTGCCACACCGAATCGGTCAGGTTGCCCGCCTCGGGCTGCGGGTTCTGCACCACCCCGGCGATCTCGCTGCGGAACTCGATCCGCCGCGTCACCGCCGAGCCGGCCTGGTTGTCCGCGATGAAGTCGAACTTGAGGTAGTTGTCGTCGTCGGCCTGCACGAGCAGACCGGCCTGCTGGTACTGCTCGTTCAGCAGACTGCCGTCGACCTTCGTCTCCAGGGTCCAGTCGCCGGACGGCGCGGTCTGGAGGATGAAGTTCTTCGGCCCGGTGTTGTCGGTGCCGTAGATGTCACCGTTGGGCACGTCGATGCGCAGCGCGCCACCGGTGACCCGGTAACCGGTCGGGTCCTCCCGCAGGATCGCGTCCCACCGGCACTTGTCCAGCGTGCTGCCGGTGAACTCGTCCGACGGGTCGACCGGGCCAGCCGGGGCGTCCGGCGTGACCTGGAACGAGTCGAACGCGGCGTCGACAACAGGCGCCTCGGTGCCTCCGTTGAGCGCGAAGACCCCGATCCGCGGGTTGGTGATGCCGGCGAGCGCGGCCGAACGGCCGACCGGGGTGAAGGTCTGCCCGTCGCCCGAGGCGGACGCGGTCAGGTTCGTCCCGTCGCTGGTGATCCGCAGGTACACGGTGTCACCCGCCGGTGCGGCGGCGCTGTCGGCGGACTCGTTGCGAGGCGTGGCCGCCGTCTCCCGGATGAACTCCACCCGCCGGCTGCCGTTGTACAGCAGGTCCAGCTTGGCGTAGTTGTCGTCGTCGCCGTACACCAGCAGGCCGGCCTGCTGGTAGTTGGCCGTCACCGGGAGCGTGACCTTGGTGGTCATCTCCCATGCGCCGGTCGGGGCCGCCTGTAGCACCAGGTTGGTGGCGTCGTTGCGTGCGCCGTAGAGGTCACCCACGCCGGTGGGCAGCCGCAGCGCGCCGCCACTGAGCGAGTAGAGCTGGTTCTCCCGGATCACGCTGGTCCAGCGGTCCTTGTCGAGGGTGTTGCCGTTGAAGTCGTCCGATCGCGCCCCGAAGCAGGACGTGTCCGGCGCGTCGACCCGCACCGGCACTGTGGCGTACGACTTGGCGCCCTTGCTGTCGGTCACCGTGAGGGTGGCCGTGAAGGTGCCCGGGCTGGTGTAGGTGTGGCTGGCGTCCAGAGTGGTCGCCGTGCCTCCGTCACCGAAGTCCCAGGCGTACGTCAACGGGGTGTCGCCCTCGGCGTCGGTGGCCGTGCCGTCGAAGGCGACGGTGACCGGCGCGGTGCCGGTGGCCGGGGTGGCCGTGGCGCTGACCGTCGGCGGCCCGTTCTCGGTGACACCGCGGCCGACGAAGTCCATCCAGTTGACGTTGAACAGCGAACCCGTTCCGCCGTTCGGGTCGCGGGCCACGAAGTACAGCGAACCGCTCGCGGCACCGGTGACCGGTGCGCTCACGTCCGTGTACGTCTGCCACCCGCCGGTCGCCGGCACAGTGGCCGTGGCGACCACCGGTCCGTCGACCGCACCCGCGCGGACCTCGATCCGACCGCCAGCGGCGGCCGAGGCGGCCCGGAACCGGATCTCGGTGATGTTTGTCAGGTTCGCCGGGGCGAGCGACCACCAGTCGCCGTCCTCGATGAACCCGATGTTCTGCCCGCCGCCGGCGGTGTCGGTGGTGGTCTCCCGCTGCACGCCGGCGTCGCCGCCGCCGGTGCTCACCGGAGCGCGCCCGGTGGCGGTGAAGAACTCGGCCTGCTTGCGCTTGGGCTGCAGCACCTCGATCACCCGGCCCGTGAGCGGGCTGGCCCCGCCGGCGCCACCGTCGTCGGTGTAGGTGGCCTCGAAGACCGCGAACACGTTCGCCTCGGCGCCGTGCCCGGAGGCGAGCGACGTCTGGACGGTGCCGGTGCAGCCGGTGTGCTGCTCCAGCGGGTGGGCGTGCTCGTCGTGACCCAGCAGCACCTGGAGGTTCACCCGGTCACAGTCGATCTCCCCGTCCTCCGGGTCGGTCACCTTGATCGTGTAGCGGACCTGGTCACCCCACTCGAAGAACCCGCCGTCCGGCGGGAACTCGATGGTCACCGTCGGGGACGTGTTGCCCACGGTGACCGGCACGTTGGCCACCGCGGTACGACCCTTCGGGTTGGTCACGGTGAGCTGGGCGGTGTAGTTGCCCGCCGTCGCGTACGTGTGCGTCGGGTTGGCCTCGGTCGAGGTCTGCCCGTCGCCGAAGGCCCAGGCGTAGGTGAGCGTGCCACCGTCCGGGTCCCGGGAGCCGGCGCTGGAGAAGGTGACAGTCAACGGCGCCGCACCCGAGGTCGGGGTGGCGGACGCCGCCGCGATCGGCGCGCGGTCACCGGCGGTGTAGTCGATCCGGTAGACGCCGGAGTTGTCGTTGTTGCCGCCGAAGCCGCTGCCCCACTCGATCAGGTACAGCGCGCCGTCCGGACCGAACTCGAAGTCCATCGGCCGGATCATGCTCATGCCGGTGAGCAGCTGGTTGATGTCCACCAACGACTTGCCGTCGGGGGTCACCTGCATGGTGTACATCTTGTTCTGGTTCCACTCGCCGAGCAGAGCCTTGCCGTCGTAGTACGCCGGCCACTTGCGGGTGGAGTTGAGGTCGGCGTCGTAGCGGTAGACCGGGCCGCCCATCGGGGCGCCACCGCCGCCGATCTCCGGGTAACGCGCGTCACCGGCGTACCCGTAGTCGACGGTCGCGGGCACGACCGGCGGGAGGTTGGTCAGGCCGGTGTTGTTCGGCGAGTTGTTCACCGGCGCTGCGCAGTCGAACTTCGCGCCGCTCGGGCCGGACGGGAACGTGTAGTCGTTGTACGCCTCGTTCGTGCCCGTGCAGTACGGCCAGCCGTAGTTGCCGGGCGTCACGATGTTCCACTCGACCAGGCCACGGGGGCCCCGGTTCGGGTTGTCGGAGTTGGCGTCCGGCCCGTAGTCGCCGACGTACAGCGTGTTGGTCTTCGGGTCGGTGCCGATCCGGAACGGGTTGCGGAAGCCCATCGCGTAGATCTCCGGACGGGTCTTCTCGGTGCCCGGCGCGAAGAGGTTGCCGGCCGGAACGGTGTACGTCCCGTCGTCCTCCGGGTGGATCCGGATCACCTTGCCGCGCAGGTCGTTCGTGTTGGCCGAGGTGCGCTGCGCGTCGTAGTCCTGGCGGCCCGGCCGCTCGTCGAGCGGCGAGTACGAGTTCGACTCGAACGGGTTGGTGTTGTCACCGGTGGCCAGGTACAGGTTGCCGTTGCCGTCGAAGGTCATGCTGCCTCCGGCGTGGCAGCAGGTGTTGCGCTGGGTGTCTACCCGCAGCACCTGCTTCTCGCTGGCCGGGTCGATGGTGTCACCGGTCACCGTGAAGCGGGACAGCAGGTTACGGGTGACCCCGTCGTTCGGGGCGTAGTACAGGTACACCCACTTGTTGGTGGCGAAGTCCGGGTCGAGCCGGATGCCGATCAGGCCGTCCTCGTTGCCGGTGAAGACGTCCAGGTCGACGGCGGTGACGGTGTTGCCGGTGTCCGGCTTGATGATCTGCACGCGACCGTCGCGCTCGATGTAGAAGACCCGCCCGTCGGGGGCGATGTCCAGCTCCATCGGGTTGCTGGTGTTGCTGTCCAGGGAGACCTTCTCGAAGTTCGAGGTCTTCGAGGCGCCGCAGTCGGCGTTCTCGACGCCCGCCGCGGTGCGGATGCCGCCGAGCAGGTGGGACAGGAACTCGGGCTCGGCGTACGACTCCCGGGTGTGTCCGCCGCCGGTGTACCAGGAGCGACCACCGTCGAAGTCCTGACACCAGGAGGTCGGGTGGTCCGCCCCCATCGCGCCGGCACCCGGGGTGTAGCTCTTCTCGTCCAGACTGGCCAGCACGTGAACGTCCGGCCGGGGGTTGGTCTGGAAGTTGTACCACTCGTCGAACCGGGACCAGCGGTCCGGCAACCCGGCCGTTGACGGGTGCGCGTGGTCCTCCACCTTGACCGTGGCCTGCTGGTTCTGCGGGTGGTTGGCGAAGTACGCGCCGACCAGGTCGCCGTACCAGGCCCAGCTGTACTCGGTGTCCGATGCGGCGTGGATGCCGACGTAACCGCCACCGGCCTTCACGTACCGCTCGAACGCCGCCTGCTGGTCGGCGTTGAGCACGTCACCGGTGGTGGAGAGCCAGATCACCGCCTTGTACTTCGCCAGGTTGGCGTCGTTGAATACGGCGCCGTCCTCGGAGTTGTCCACTGTGAATCCGTTGGCGGCACCGAGTTGCTGGATAGCGGCGATGCCGGTGGGGATGGAGTCGTGCCGGAAACCGGCGGTCTTGGAGAAGATCAGGACGGAGAAGGGATCGTCGGCGGCCTGTGCCGCCTTCGGTGCAGCCTGGGCTGCCGGGGCTGCGGCCGGCGCCTCCTGCGGGGCCGCCTGTGCAGGCGTGCCGAACAGGGTGGTCGAGGCCATGGCCAGGGAGATCAGGGTTGCGGTGATGGGTACGCGGGCACGACGAGAACGGGACACGCCGCCTCCTGTGTCGTAGTGACAGAGCTCGCGGGAGTCGGCTCGCCGAAGGCCGTCCCTGATGGAGCCGGTGGTCACACCGTGTCAGGTGCCCCCACCGGCATTTTGTCGAATCGCTGAACAAATTAATTCGGCTCGCTCGATGTCGGGCAAGATGCAGACGGGTAACGGTTCTGCAACGGCGGGCGACATTCCGAACAGGACCGTATGAAGTGCCCATGGATCTTGGTCGTTCTGACGCGGTCCGGCCCACCGGCCGCCGCCGACCCCGCGCCTTGGCAGGCCGGCGGATCTGTCGTACGGTGACACGCAAGTAACCCACGGGAGCCCGGTGTACCGGGCTGAGAGGGGGGCTGACAGCCCCCGACCGTCGAACCTGATCCGGGTAATGCCGGCGCAGGGAGGAGCGTTGCCGTGCCGTCCCTGGGGCGATTGCATCTCATCACCGACACCCGACCCGGTCGCGACCCACTCGCAGTGGTCCGCGCCGCCCTCATCGTGGCCCACGCCGACCTGGTGGTGCAGGTCCGGGTCGAGGATTCCGCCACCGACCGCGAGGCGTACGACCTGACCCGGCGGGTGCTGGCGCTCTGCGCGTCCTACCAGGCGACCTGCCTGGTCAACGACCGGTTGCACGTGGCGCTGGCGGTGGGCGCCGCCGGTGGGCACGTCGGCGCCGACGACCTGCCGGTCGCCGCCGCCCGCCGGGTCCTCGGCCCCACCGGCGTGCTGGGCGCCACCGCCCGCGCGCCCGGCACGGCGAGCGAGGCAGTCGCGGCGGGCGCCAGCTACCTCGGCGTCGGGCCGTGCCACACCACAAGCACCAAGACCGGCCTGCCGGACCCCATCGGACCCGCCGGGGTACGCGCCGTGGTCGACGCGGTCGACGTCCCGGTCATCGCGATCGGCGGAGTGACCGCCGCCCGGGTGCCCGCGCTGCGCGCCGCCGGGGCGTACGGGGTGGCGGTGGTAGGTGCCGTCTCCACCGCCGCAGACCCGGCCCGGGCGACCGCCGAGCTGATCGAGGCCCTGACGTGCTGACCGGCCGGTCTCCGTCACCGCCGTCGAGCGACCGGGTCCGGCCGGACGTGGCAGTGGTGGGGGCGGGACCGATCGGGCTGGCGATCGCCTGGCGCTGCGCCGCGCGAGGGCTGCGGGTGGTGGTGCACGATCCGGCACCCGGCTCGGGGGCGTCGGCGGTGGCCGCCGGCATGCTCTCCCCGGTCGCCGAGGCGTACTTCGGTGAGCGGCAGCTGACCGGGTTGCTGCTGGCGTCCGCCGCCCGCTGGCCGGCGTTCGCCGCCGAGCTGACCGAGACGACCGGAGTCGAGATCGGCTACCGGGCCGAGGGCACACTGATGGTCGGGCTCACCGGCGACGACCTGGCCGAGGCGCGCCGGCTGTGGGCGTACCAGCAGGGGTTGGGCCTGCCCGTGACGCCGCTGCGTCCCAGCGAGCTGCGCGACCGCGAACCGGCGCTCGCCCCGCGGGTGCGCGGCGGCGCGCTCGCGCCCACCGACCACCAGGTCGACCCCAGGCTGCTGGTGCCGGCGCTGCGCACGGCCGCGCAGCGGGCCGGCGCGGTGCTCGTGCCGCAGCCGGTTCGGCACCTGTCCGACGTGGACGCGAGGGTCACCGTTGTCGCCGCCGGTTGCGGGGCCGCCGCGCTCACCGGCCTGCCCGTGCGGCCGGTGAAGGGCCAGATCCTCCGGCTCCGCGCGCCCGACGGCGTCGCGCCGGGCTTCCGGCACGTGATCCGGGGGTACGCCGACGGCGAGCACGTCTACCTGGTGCCCCGCGCCGACGGTGAGGTGGTGCTCGGCGCGACGGTCGAGGAGCGCTCGGACACCACCGTCACCGCAGGCGCCGTGCAGCGGCTGCTGCGCGCCGGGGTCGACCTGATGCCCGAACTGGCCGAGTACGACCTGGTCGAGGCGGTTGCGGGGCTGCGCCCGGGCACCCCGGACAACGCGCCGATCCTCGGGCCGCTGCCCGACCGACCGGACGTCCTGGCCGCCACCGGGCACCACCGGCACGGCATCGTGCTCACCCCGATCACCGCCGACCTGGTCGCCGATCTGGTGCTCGGCGGCGTACCCGACCCGCTGCTCGCGCCGTTGCGGGCCGACCGCTTCGGCGGTGCCGTGTTGGGCGGACCTGAACCGACGATGAAGGGGGACCGGTGGAGTTGACTGTGAACGGGGCCGGGCGCAGCGTCGCTGCCGGCGCGTCCGTTGCGGACCTGGTCGGCGACCTCGTGCCGCAGTCCCGTGGGGTGGCGGTCGCGGTCAACGGCGAGGTGGTGCCCCGGACCGGCTGGCCGGCCCGGACGCTGCGCGACGGCGACCGGGTCGAGGTGCTCACTGCGGCGCAGGGTGGGTGAGCGGCGTGCCGTTCGAGCTGGCCGGGCAGACCTTCACCTCGCGACTGATCCTGGGCACCGGCGGCGCAGCGAACCTGCACGTGTTGGAGCAGGCGATCCGAGCGTCCGGCACCGAGCTGGTGACGCTGGCGCTGCGCCGGGTGGGCACCGCGCCGGGCTCCACCGGCGGTCTGCTGGAGTTGCTGGACCGGTGCGGCGTACGCCTGCTGCCGAACACCGCCGGCTGCCACACCGCCACCGAGGCGGTGAAGGTGGCGCGGCTGGCCCGGGACGCGTTCGACACCGACTGGGTGAAGCTGGAGGTGATCGGCGACGAGCGGACCCTCCTGCCCGACGGGGTGGAGCTGCTCCGCGCCGCCGAGGAGTTGGTCGCCGACGGCTTCACAGTGCTGCCGTACACAAGCGACGACCCGGTTCTCGCCCGTCGCCTCGCCGACGTGGGCTGCGCCGCCGTGATGCCGGCCGGCTCGCCGATCGGTTCGGGGCTGGGCATCGGCAACCCGCACCACATTCGACTCATCCGGCAGGGTGTGGACGTGCCGGTGATCCTCGACGCCGGCATCGGCACCGCGTCCGACGCGGCGCTGGCGATGGAACTGGGCTGTGACGGGGTGCTGCTGGCGAGCGCCGTCACCCGGGCGGCCGATCCGGTGGCGATGGCCACCGCCATGCGGTACGCGGTCGAGGCCGGCCGACTGGCCGCCGGCGCGGGCCGGATCGAGCGCCGTTTCCACGCCCTCGCCTCCACCCCCGACGAGGGAAGACCCGAGCTGTGACCCCGCCGTCAGGGGTTGTCGTGCTGACCGACCGGCTCGTCGCGCGGGCCGGGCTGGAGCGGGTGGTGGCGGGAGCCGTGGCCGGGGGAGTGCGCTGGGTGGTGCTGCGGGAGAAGGACCTGCCCCGCGCCGAACGCGCCGCCCTCGCCGCCGACCTGCGCGCGATCCTCGCCGACGTCGGCGGAACCCTCATCGTGGCCGGCCCCGACCCGCTCGGCGGCGACGCCGTGCACCTGCCCGCCGCCGGCCCGTACCCGCCGCCACCCCACGGCCTGGTCGGCCGCTCCTGCCACCACCAGGCCGAGCTGAACCGCCTGACCACCGAGCACTACGCCACCATCTCCCCGGTCTGGCCCACAAAGACAAAACCCGGCTACGGCCCTCCGCTGGGCCCGGACGGCCTGCGAAAGCTGGTCGAGTCCAGCCCGGTGCCCCTGCTCGCCCTCGGCGGAGTCGAGACACCAGAACAGGTAACCGCCTGCGTCGAGGCGGGAGCCGTCGGAGCAGCAGTCCTGGGCGCACTAATGCGAGCCAAAGACCCCGCCGAAACAGCCGCCACCCTGACCAGCGCTTATGTCGAGGCGGTCACCCCTGAGCTTCTTGAACCCGGCGCGGGGTCAGCCAGGTCCCCACGACGGGGGCTGCGGCCGACCGTGCCCACGCAGGGATCAAGCCTGACCGCCCGGAGTGGGCACGGTCGGCCGCAGCCCCAAACCGTAACCAGGGAAGAACAATGACCCCGCGAACACTGCTGACCATCGCCGGCTCGGACTCCGGCGGCGGCGCAGGCATCCAGGCCGACCTCAAGGTCTTCGCCGCGCTGGGCGCGTACGGCACCAGCGTCCTCACGGCCGTCACCGCGCAGAACACCCGGGGTGTCGACGCGGTGCTGCCGCTGCCCCCGCGCACTGTCACCGAACAGTTGGACAGCGTGCTCACCGACTTCGCCGTCTGCGCGGTCAAGACGGGGATGCTCGGCACCCCGGCGATCGCTGACGTGGTGGCCGAGGCGGCCCGGGACGGTCGGCTGCCTCAGCTCGTCGTCGACCCGGTGCTTGTCGCCACGAGTGGTCACCAGCTCGGCGTGGTGGGCGCGGTGGAGCGGCTGCTGCCGTACGCCACCGTGGCGACCCCGAACTGCGCGGAGGCCGCGGCGATCACCGGACGCCCGGTGGACGACGTGGCCGCGATGGTCGTGGCCGCCGAGGCCCTCGCGGCCGGCGGCCCGGAGTACGTGGTGGTCACGGGCGGTGACCTGGACGGGGGCGAGGCGGTCGACGTGCTGCACGGCGGCGGCGTCACCACCCTGCTGCGGGCTCCCCGGGTGACGACCCGGCACACCCACGGCACCGGGTGTTCGTTCTCGGCGGCGATAGCGGTGCGGCTCGGGCTGGGCGATCCGGTGCCGGCCGCCGTGGGGGCCGCCAAGGAGTACGTGCTCCGTGCGCTGACCGGCGCGCGGGGTTGGGAGCTGGGCGCGGGGCGCGGGCCGCTGAACCACTTCGGCTGGTCCGCTTGATCACCAGGGAGGCTGTCATGCACGCACGAGGCAAGGTGTACGTCGAGGGTTCGCGGCCGGATGTCCGGGTGCCGTTCGCGGAGGTGGGGCTGACCGGGGACCTGCCGCCGGTGCGGCTCTACGACACGTCCGGTCCTGGTTCGGACCCGGAGGTGGGGCTGCCGCCGCTGCGCGGGCCGTGGATCGCCGAGCGGGGTGACGTGGCACCAGTGCGGGGTGCGGGCACGCCGTTGGCCGGGGTGGACGGTCGCCGGCCCACCCAGCTCGCGTACGCGCGGGCCGGTGTGGTGACGCCGGAGATGGAGTTCGTGGCGATCCGGGAGAACGTCGACCCGGAACTCGTGCGGGCCGAGATCGCCGCCGGCCGGGCGGTGCTTCCGCTCAACGTGAACCACCCGGAGTGCGAGCCGGCGATCATCGGTAAGGCGTTCCTGGTCAAGGTGAACGCCAACATCGGCACCTCGGCGGTCAGCTCGTCGGTCGCGGAGGAGGTGGAAAAGCTGACCTGGGCCACCCGCTGGGGCGCGGACACCGTGATGGACCTGTCCACGGGGAAGCGGATCCACGAGACCCGTGAGGCGATCGTGCGGAACTCGCCGGTGCCGATCGGGACGGTGCCGATCTACCAGGCGCTGGAGAAGGTGGGCGGCGACCCGGTGAAGCTGAGCTGGGAGGTGTTCCGGGAAACCGTGATCGAGCAGGCCGAGCAGGGCGTGGACTACATGACGGTGCACGCCGGGGTGCTCCTGCCGTACGTGCCGTTGGCCGTGGACCGGGTCACCGGCATCGTGTCCCGAGGCGGTTCGATCATGGCGGCGTGGTGCCTGGCGCACCATGAGGAGAACTTCCTCTACACCAACTTCGAGGAGCTGTGCGCGATCCTCGCGCGCTACGACGTGACGTTCTCCCTCGGTGACGGGCTGCGCCCCGGCTCGATCGCCGACGCCAACGACGAGGCGCAGTTCGCCGAGCTGCGCACCCTCGGCGAGCTGACGAAGATCGCCTGGGCGTACGACGTCCAGGTGATGATCGAGGGCCCCGGCCACGTGCCGATGCACAAGATCAAAGAGAACGTGGACCTGCAGCAGGAGTGGTGCCACGAGGCGCCCTTCTACACGCTCGGTCCGCTGACCACCGACATCGCGCCCGCGTACGACCACATCACCTCTGCGATCGGCGCCGCGATGATCGGCATGTTCGGCACCGCGATGCTCTGCTACGTCACCCCGAAGGAACACCTCGGCCTGCCGGACCGGGACGACGTGAAGGCGGGCGTGATCGCGTACAAGATCGCGGCGCACGCGGCGGACCTGGCCAAGGGGCACCCCGGTGCGCAGGCCTGGGACGACGCCCTGTCGAAGGCGCGGTTCGAGTTCCGCTGGGAGGATCAGTTCAACCTCTCGCTGGACCCGGAGACGGCGCGCTCGTACCACGACGCGACCCTGCCCGCGGAGCCGGCGAAGACCGCCCACTTCTGCTCGATGTGTGGCCCGAAGTTCTGCTCCATGAAGATCACCCAAGAGCTCAAGGAGTACGCGGCGCGCGGCATGAAGGACAAGTCGGAGGAGTTCGTCTCCGGCGGCGGCCGGGTCTACCTACCGCTCGCCTGACCCCGGGCGGCCGCAGGCCTCGCGCGTTCGGCCTGCGTGGCCCGGTGCGCGGGGTGTCTCGTGCCGCGCGGGGTGTCGCGTGCCGCGCCGGGGTGTCGCGTGCCCGCGCCGGGGTGCCGCGTGGGGTGATCGACTCGGGTTCATTGATGTCGGGGTGTCCGGCTGCGTGGGACCGCCCGGTATCAGTGAACCCGAGTCGATCAGCGTCGACCGTTCGGTGCGGCTGTGCGCTACGTGGTGAACCAGTCGCGCGGCGGGTCAGTCGCGGTGGTGTCGACCGGTGGAGCGCAACGACCGGCGGCCGTTCTCCTGCTCGGGTTCGTTGTCCGACACCGGCTTGCTCAGACCGGCCACCCAGTCGACGAATTCCTCGTCCTGGGTCGCCAGCGGCTCCGCTTCGTCCGACGTCTTCGGGCTCTCCTCGTCGGCGCGGGATCGGTTGCGGCGGAACAACCCGCCGAGCCGCCCGCGCCGGGAGGACTGTTCGGCCACCTTCGGTGGCGTCGGCGTTGCCGACGTGGCGTCGGTAGGCGTCAGATCGCCGGTGCCGGTGCCGGTGCCGGTGCCGGTGCCGGTGCCGGTGCCTGTGACGGTGGCGGTGGCGCTGTCGGTGGTGGCGGTGGCGCTGTCGGTAGCGGCGCTGCCGGTGGCGGCACCGGAAGGTGCGCCCCCCCGGCCCGGGAACTCCGGCGCGCCCGGGCGCTCGGCCGGAGCGGTCGTCTCGCTGGCTCCGGTCGGCGCTGTGCGCGCCGTCGAGCTGCCCTGCGGCCCTGCCGACCCGCCACGCCGAGAAGTGTCGAACGCGTTCCAGGTGCCGGCCCGGCTCAGGTCCGGCAACGGTGCCCGATGCCGGGACCTGGGCGTCGGCCCGGCAGACTCGTCGGGCGCGCTCGGTCCCTCCGATGCCGTTGCCCCCGGCTCGGAGGACTGCGGTGGCACCGTCCACGTCGAGGTGACCGGCCAGCTCGACGGCGCGGGCGTCCAGCGGCCGGCGTCCGGGTCACTGGCGGCGGTGGCCCCGAACAACCCGCCGGTGGGAGCGCCCTCGTCGGTGGTCCGCGCACTGTCCGTGCCGCGAGGCCCGGCGATTGCAGAATCGCTGGTGGGAGAGGCCGCGCCGGCCGCTGCCTTGCTGCCCGTGCCGGCCTTCGGAACGCGCGGGGATGCAGTGGCTTCCGCGCCAGTGTGGCCGGTCGCGGTGGTCGGTGCTTGTGTCGCCTCGGTCCCGGTCCCGGTCCCGGTCCCGGTCCCGGTCCCGGTCCCGTCGGTCGGAGTCGGGGTGGCGTCGGTTGCCGTGGTTGGGGAGTCCGTGTTGGCCGGCACCTGCGTCGCGCCGGTTCCGGCGGTCGTCGAGGCGGCCGGCGGTCGCTTCGAGCCGGTGACGGGGGTGGCCGGCGCTCGCTTCGCGCCGGTAGCGGTGGTGCGGGCTGCCGCCGTGTCGGCGGCAGCAGTCGAGGTGACCTCGGAGGCCGAGCTCGACCGCCCGCCCTGGCTTCCCTGGCTGGGCACCGGAGTGTCGGTGGTCGCGTCGGAACCGGTGCTGCCGGCGGACCCGCCTGGCCGGGTGCCCTTCGTAGCCCGGCCGGTGGTCGTCTCGCGGCTGACCGTCTCGTCGGTGGTCGTCCCGAGGGTGGTTGCCGAATCGGCAGGGGACGTGTCGTCAGCCACGTCGGAGGCAGTGGCGCCCGGGTTGGCCTTCGACTTACGGGTCCGTCGCGGCTTGATCGTCGGCGGTGTCTCGGCCATGCCATGGTCGGCGGTGCCCGCGCTGCTCGCTCCCGTGCCCGTGCCCGTGCTGCTCGTGCCCGTGCCCGTGCTGCTCGTGCCCGTGCCCGTGCTGCTCGTGCCCGTGCCTGTCGGGGCCGTGGCCGTGGCGGCGGTGACAGGGCTGGAGGCGCCCGTGCCAGTCGGGGCTGTGCTGGTCGCTTCCGTGCCGCTGGCCGTGCTGGTCGCGGCTGTGCTGGTCCGGGCCGTGCTGCTGGTGGTGGGGATGGGCGCGGTCGAGCCGGCCGGCGCGCTGGGCGAAACCGAGCTGGTCGTGCCGGTACCGGGTGCATCCGTGCTGCTCGGGACGGCGGTGGCGGCTGAATTGCCGGAGGTGCGCCCCACGGTCGGCCTGCCGCTCGTGCCCGTCGCGCTGCCGCTCGTGCCCGTCGCGCTGCCGCTCGTGCCCATCGTCGCGCTGCCGCTCGTGCCCGTCGCACTGCCGGTGGTGCCCGTCGTCGCGCTGCCGGTCGGTTCGTCGACCGCACGGCCATCCGTCGCGGTCGCGGCGTCGGCGCGTCCGGTCGTGGCGCTGGCCGGGGTGACGTCGCTGACGTCGGTGCTGGCCGAGGGCTCGGTCGTGGCCGGGACATCATCCCGGCACACCTGGGGAGTCTGCCCTGCGGCGGTGAACTCACCTGTCGACGCGGTCAGCCAGGCCGCCGGCCGAGTCGAAGCGGCGGGAGTCGGACCGTGCTGGCCGCTCGCTGTGGTCTCCGGCCAGTCCCAGTGGGCCGGGACGGTGCGTACGCCATCCGAGTCGCCCGCTCCCCACGGACCCGCAACGACGCCGCCAGGCTGCGCGGTGGCCAGCCCGGCGTTTGTCGTCTCCGTGTCGGTGCGTTCGGTGGTGT
Source organism: Micromonospora sp. NPDC005171 (assembly GCF_040608575.1). Lineage (NCBI taxonomy): Bacteria > Bacillati > Actinomycetota > Actinomycetes > Micromonosporales > Micromonosporaceae > Micromonospora > Micromonospora sp. NPDC005171. Next base: position 50,622 of record NZ_JBEXIM010000029.1, read on the forward strand.
CCCGGTCGTTCGCCGCGCCGGGCAGCGCCGGGCCGGCGGGCAGCGGACGCAGGATGGCGGTGGGCTCGATCGCCTGTGGATCGGCGGTACGGGTGCCCGTCGGCCACCGCAGCAGCGCGGCGGCCGCCGCGCCGAGAGCTCCGGCGAGGATCGCGATCAACGAGCCGTAATAGGGGGCAGCCTGGTAGCGGTCCACCGCGTCGCCGGGACCGGCGGTCAGGTAGGCGAACGCCACCAGCACCGGACCGGCCACCCCGGTGGCCCCGCTGACCAGTGGGGCTTGGCCCCGCCAGCGAGCCAGCCCGGCGGTCGCCGCGCCGGCCAGCAACGCCACGGTGGGCAGCAGGAGCAGCGCCAGCCGCTGTGCGGCGGCGTCGTCGAGCCAGCTCGGCTCCAGTACGCCGAGCCGGACGGTCGGCAGTGGGCCGGCCGTGCCGAGCGACGGCAGAACGGAGATCAGCGCCAGCAGCCAGACCGCGCCGGCCACGACCGCCACGTTCCAGCCCAGCTCGGGCCGGAACAGGACGGCGATCGCCGCGCCCGCTCCGATCACCGCACCGACCATGGCGCAGATGCCCACCGCCCAGACCGGGTCGACGGAGATCAGCTCCGCGGCGCGGGCGGGCTGCATGCAGAGTGGGGCGATGACCGTGGCGCCGAGCGCCGCCGCGCCACCGACCGCCAACTGCCGGCCGGTGCTGGCCGCCGGGGCGTCGCGACGGGCGAGTCGCCCGGTCAGCACGGCGCCGGCGACGGCGGCGTTCGCGGCGAACCAGCCCACCCAGACAAGCTGAGCCGGCCACTGGTTGACGGTCGTACCGGTGAATGCGCCGGTCAGCCGGACGATGCCGAAACCGTACGCGACGCCGAGCTGGCCGGCCCCGGCCAGCACGCTCACCCCGAGCGCCGTGAGCAGCAGTCTGCCCCAGGTCCGAAAGGCCATGTCCGGCACGTTACGCACCTGGTACACCCGATCGCCAACGGCGCGCCGCGCGGCACGCCGGTGGCCGTCGGCGGGTCTACTTGAGTTCGACCAGCCGGGCCAGGTAAGTCGTATCCCCGACATTGGTCAGCATGTGCACCGCGCCCGGGTCCCGGTAGACCACTCCGCCGGTGGGCTCGTCGGCGTCGATCCGGGTGCCGTCGATGGTCTGTACGACGTTCTTGGCGCCCTCGATCGCCACCACCAGGTAGGGGTGGTCGTGCCGGTGCAGCGGTTGCCGCTCGCCCGGCTCGAGCCGGATGTGCCAGACCCGGACCCGGTCGTTCTCGAACACGATCTCCTGGCCCACCGGTCCGAGTTCGGGTCCGTCGATCACGTCGGTCATCGTGCTCCGTCCAGTTGAGGCAGCACCTCGGCGGCGATCAGCTCAAGGTGGTCGAGATCATCGAAGTCGATCAGGCGTAGGTGGACCCGCGTGGCGCCGATCGCGGCGAACTCACCGATCCGATGCGCGAGCTGCGCGGGGGAGCCGACCACCGGGTCCTCCGGTGGCAGCGCGCTCTTCACGTGCAGGGGCGCGGCCCGACGCTGGGCCTCGGCGTCGGTCCGCCCGATGGCGACGACGATCCCGGCGGAGAACACCAACGGGTCGCGCCCGGACTCCGCCCGTCCGGTGCGCTCACACGCCTCGCGCACCCGGTCGTACGCCTGGGCGGTGTCCGCCACGGACTTGAACGGCATGTTGAACTCGTCGGCGTACCGGGCGGCCAGTTCGGGTGTGCGCTTGGGCCCGCGCCCGCCCACGATGATCGGCGGGCCGGGCACCTGCACCGGCTTGGGCAGGGCGGGAGCGTCCACCAGCCGGTAGTGGTCGCCGGCGTAGCTGTAGGTCTCGCCGGGCGGGGTCGCCCACAAACCGGTGATCACCTCAAGCTGCTCGGCCAGCCGGTCGAAGCGCTCGCCGACCGCCGGGAACGGGATGCCGTACGAGGTGTGCTCGCGCTCGTACCAACCGGCGCCGATACCCAGGTCGACCCGGCCACCGCTCATCTGGTCGACCTGCGCGACCATCACGGCGAGGGGACCGGGCAGGCGGAACGTGGCCGACGTCACCAGGGTGCCGAGCCGGATCCGCTCGGTCTCCCGGGCCAGCGCGGCGAGGGTCAGCCAGGCGTCCGTCGGGCCGGGCAGGCCCGGGTCGGCACCCATCGACTGGTAGTGGTCGGCGCGGAGGAAGCCCTCGTAGCCGCAGGCCTCGACCAGCCGGGCGAACCGGAGCTGGGTGTCGTAGCTGGCGCCACGGTTCGGCTCGGTGAAGACCGACACCCGCATTGTCAGTGTCCTTCCGCGCCAGCGGTGGCCGGCTGCTCGCGTTCCATCAGCAGTTCGTGCAGGTCGGCGCTGACCTGGGCGACGTCGGCCAGGTGGGCGTTGCGGCCCAGGGTGCGGGGCCGGGGGATGGTCACGTCAACGACCTTGCGGATCCGGCCGGGGCGGGGGCTCAGGACGACCACCCGGTCGGCGAGCAGCACCGCCTCGTCGATCGAGTGGGTGACGAAGACGATTGTCGGCTTGTTCTCCATGTGCACGCGCTGGAGTTCGCCGGAGAGTTCCTCGCGGGTGAGTGCGTCCAGCGCGGAGAACGGTTCGTCCATCAGCATCACCCGGGGCTCACCGATCAACGACCGGCACAGCGACACCCGCTGCTGCATGCCGCCGGAGAGTTCGTGCGGCAGCCGCTTCTCGAAGCCGGCCAGCCCGGCCACGTCGAGCAGTTGCCGGGCCCGCTCCCGGTGCTTGCCGCGGCTCCAGCCGAAGACCTCCACGGGCAGCAGGACGTTGTCCAGCACGCTGCGCCAGGGCAGCAGCGCCGGCTTCTGGAACAGCATGGCGATGTCCTGGCGGGGGCGGGTGATCGGCGTACCGGCGACGGTGATCTCACCGGCGCTCAGTGGGAGCAGCCCGGCGATCAGCCGCAGCAGGGTGGACTTGCCGCAGCCGGAGCGGCCGAGCACGGCGACGAACTCGCCCTCGGCGACGTCGAGGTCGATGCCGCGCAGCGCCTCCACCCGGCCGGATCGGCCCTCGAAGGTACGGGACACCCCGGACAGTCGGATCATCTCCGGCGTACCTCCGCTGAGTCGACGGTCAGGAATCCGACAAAGGCTAGCCGCCCTGTCGAGGTATGGCACCGGCTGGGGTGGTCGTCAGGTTGTTTCCGTTCCGCAACCCGATACGCCTGGCGTCGCAACTGTGGGTTTCTCGTACGCTGTGCCCGCGAAGAGTCCCCCCACGACGGCGGCGTCCGGCTTCCACCCCTCCCGCCGGCCCGTCACGACAACCCCCTCCGGTGGCCTGCCGGCCCCGGTCGGAAAGGACATGGTGCACTGATGAGAAGGCTGACCCGTACGGTCGCTACGGCCGCGCTGGCCACCGCCCTCGCCCTTGTCTCGGCCTGCAGCAGCGGGTCGGATTCGGCCGACGATGCCAAGGGCGGCGACGGCAAGGCGCTGGACAAGGTGACCTACCTCACCTCGTTCGGTAACTTCGGTCGCGACTCCTACGCCTGGGTGGCGAAGGACAAGGGCTTCTTCAAGGAAGCCGGCTTCGAGGTCGAGATCAAGGCTGGTCAGGGCACCGGTGGCGTGATCCAGACCGTCGTCGGCGGCCAGGCCGACTTCGGCCCGATCGACCTCACCGGCGGTCTGCTCCAGCTCGGTAATGGCCAGGCGAAGGACTTCACCGCGGTGGCCGCGATCCAGCAGCGCACCATGGCGGGCATCGCCACCGTCGAGGGCAAGAACATCAGCTCGCCGAAGGACCTGGAGGGCAAGAAGCTCGCCGACACCCCCGGGTCCGTGGTCCGCAACCTCTTCCCGACGTACGCCCGGCTCGCCGGGGTGGACGCGACCAAGGTGACCTGGGTCAACGGTGAGGCGCAGAACCTGATCGGCACGCTGGCCAACGGGTCGGTGGACGGCATCGGTCAGTTCGTCGTCGGTCAGCCGACCATCGAGGGGGTGACCAAGAAGAAGGCCGTCATGCTGCCGTACAGCAACGTGATGCAGGACCTCTACGGCAACGTGCTGATCACCTCCTCGAAGATCGCCAAGGAGAAGCCCGAGATGGTGAAGCGGTTCACCGCGGCGCTGCTCAAGGGTCTGGAGTACAGCCTGGCGAACTCCAAGGAGGCCGCCGACATCCTGAAGAAGAACGTCGACGCCACCAACCCGGTCTCCGCCGCCGCCGAGCTGGAGCTGATGGCCGCGTACGTCCGTTCCGGCAACACCGGCACCGCGATCGGCACCCTGGACAGCGGTCGGGTCGCCAAGAGCATCGCCATCCTGCAGGGCGCCGGCGCGCTGAAGCAGAACATCACCCCCGAGCAGATCATCGACTTCAGCCTCGCGCCGAAGGCCTGATCGTCCGGTCGTCATCAGGGGGTACGTCCCGCCGTTCCGGTGGGGCGTACCCCCGTCGCTCGTCGGCACCCCGGCGGGCCGTGGGATTTCGAGGAGGACAGAGATGACCGACGTTCGGTCAACGGACCCGGCGGTGGCGGAATCCCCACCCCCGAGTGCCGGCCCCGAGGCGAGGCGCGCGGGTCGAGGTGCCGGTCTCCGGGCCGGGGCCGGGGCGGCGCTCCCTGTGGTCGGCATCCTGATCGCGCTGGCGGCGTGGTGGCTGATCGCCCGACTGGAACTGGTCCACCCGGTCGCGCTGCCGCCGCCCGGTGACGTGTTCAGCGCGTTCGTCGAGAAGCCCGCGCAGATGCTGGAGCACACCTGGGACACCACGCTGGAGATCCTGACCGGCTTCGCCCTCTCGGTGGCCGCCGGTGTGCTGATCGGGCTCTCCCTGGCCAGCTCCCGCACTGTGGAGCGGATGTTCACGCCGCTGCTGGTCGCGGTGAACGCGGTGCCCAAGATCACGCTGGGCCCGCTGCTGGTGGTGGCGCTCGGCTGGGGTCAGAAGCCGATCCTGACAATGGTGTTCCTGCTCTGCTTCTTCCCGATCGTGTTGTCCACCGCGACCGGGCTGACCACCACGCCGGCTGACCTGGCCGAGTTGGTGCGGTCCTGGAACGCCTCCCGCTGGCAGGCGTTCCGCAAGGTGCGCTTCCCGGCCGCGCTGCCGCAGATCTTCGTCGGGCTCAAGGTGGCCATGCCACTGGCCGCGATCGGCGCGGTGATCGGTGAGTTCCAGGCCGGCGAGAGCGGCCTCGGCTACGTCATCACGCAGTACGCCGGCATCGGCGACGCCGCCACCGCCTGGGCGGCGATCATGCTGGTGGCGCTGGTGAGCATCCTGCTGTACTCGGCGCTCCTGCTGATCGAGCGGATCGCGCTGCCCTGGGTGCGAGAAACCACCAGCAGCCGCTGACCATCCACACCAAAGAGGTCAACCCCGGAACGCGAACGGGCCGGCCCCCCAACTGGGAGGCCGGCCCGTCTCATCGACGCTGCTGGTGCAAAAGGTGTGGCCCACCGTGCCCGGCGGAGGGATCAAGCCTGACCGCCCGGAGCCGGGCACGGTGGGCCACACCCCCACCCGGCACCCCGACGAACCCGCCGGAAAGAACCACAAGGCCAGCGAGCGTTACCCCGCCAACCGCCAGCGACCGTTGCGGGCGACCAGCGTGGTGAGCGCCTGCGGCATCAGGCCGCTGTGGTTGTCCGGGGTCATTCGGATCGGGCCGGAGAGGCCGTCCATCTGGGACGTCTCCAGCACGTCCCGGATGCCGTTGCGGTCCACCTTCCCGATCTCACCACCGGCGCGCAGTTCGGCGTCGGCGATCAGCTGGACGGCGTCCGCGGCGAACGACGAGGACCCGTTGTAGCCACCGAAGCGTGCCGTGTAGTCCTGGAACCACTGCCGCCGCGCCGCCTTGGCCGGCGTGGTCGCGATAACGTCGTCGATCACCATGGTCTGCGTGAAGATCAGCGTGGCCTTCTCGGTCGCCTTGGCCGCCGAGCCGAGGAAGAGGTCCCCGGCCGCTCCCGCGTCGAAGTAGATCGACCCACGGAAGCTTCTCTGCTGGGCGCTGGTGGCGGCCAGTGTCGCCTGCTCCGGCGGGGTCCAGAAGACCATCGCGTCGGGCTTGCCCGATGTGAGCTGCTGGACCTGCTGGCTGACGTCGGTGTCGGTGGTCTTGATCCGCTGCTGTCGGAGGGAGATGTTGGCCTTGTCGAGCTCGCTCTTGAGTGCGGTCGCGCCCTCCTGGCCGTAGTCGTCGTCGCTGACCAGCATCCCCACCTTGCGGACGTTGTTGCGGCGCAGTTCGGTGGTCAGTGCGGCGGCGCTGTCCGGGGCGTTAGGGCCCAGTTTGAACACGTAACGCCGTTCTGCGGCTGGCGCGGCGATTGCGCCGGAAGCGGCTAGCGCAATGGTGGGAATCCGCTTCTCGTTGATGGTCCCGACCGCTCCGACCGCGCATTCGTTGCAGCCGCCCATGATGATGGCGCTGACTCGCGAATCACTGCTGAAGTCGACGATGTTGCGTAGTGACTCGGCCGAGTCGGAACGGTTGTCCTTCACCGTCAGCTTGATCTCCCGGCCGTTCAGCGCTCCGGAGGAGTTCAACTGCTCGACCTTGAGTTCGAGGGCTCGCTGGTATGTCCGGCCAACCGTGGCGGCGGCGCCGGAGAGTTCGAGATCGGCGGCGATCACGATCGGACTCGTGTCCTTCTCCGCTCCGCCAAACTGGCAGCCGGTGAGCGTGGTGGCCATTACGGCCGATGCGAGCGCCGCGATGGTCGCGGAGCGGATGGGGCTCAACTCAGTCCTCCAGGTGCGGGCGCGGGCGCTGCCCGGTCACCGCCGCTAATCCGTCCTCAGTGGAGGACGGGATCTCCTCTGCCGTACGGTGTGCGCGAAGCCTGCAAAACCTTGCCAATGGCCGGCGCTGTGGTCAAGCGCGGACCCCGGCAGCATTTTCGGGACGGCCATCCCACATGCTGGGGTAACGCAATGTTTGCAAAAGCTCACTTTGCATACACGCGTGACCACTCTGGAGTTACATGCCCTGTTCAGGGGCTTGCGGAAATGAAGGTATCAGTTGCCCGGATCACGGGATGCGCTCCGTCCGACCGTTTCCTACCTCACTGCGCCTTCCCAAACAGGATCATCTCTGATGAAATCGCGGCCGTGCCGCGCGTGGTCCCCTCCGCTTACGGCATGGCTCGGCGGCTCAGGCGGGGAAGAAACGACGGAGGCGATGTCGTGAGCACCGGACCGACGACCCTGCCCGCGCTCGGCGATAGCGGTCGGCGTGAGCGCCGACGGATGCCGAGACTGCGTGACGCCCGGATCCGGTCCAAGTTGGCACTGATTCTGGTCGTCCCGGTGGCGGCGGTGATCGCACTGGCCACGGTCCGCCTGATCTCCGTCGGTGAGGGTGCCTTCGACGCCACCCGGGCCCGGTCACTGACCGCCCTCTCCATCGACGTCAGCGCCCTCACCCAGGACCTCCAGGCCGAACGGATGGCCGCGGCCGCCTACCTGGCCACTCCGCAGCAGCCGGCTGACGCGTACAACCTGCGGGTCCGCCAGACGCAGCAGCAGGTGGACAGGTACCGCGCCGAGCGGGGCCGGATCGGCGAGGTGCCGGCCGCCCTGCGGGACCGGCTGGCCGCCATCGACGACCACCTGGCGACCCTGGACGGCACCCGTCAGGAGGTGCTGGACCGCCGGCAGATGGCGGTCGCCGAGGCGGTGCTCCGCTACGGCGTCATCCTCACCGACCTGGTCTCGTACGGTGACGGCCTGGCCCAGCTGCCCGGCGACGAGAGCCTGGCGGACAGCCGCCGCGCGGTCTCCGCCTTCGCCCGCGCCAAGGCTTCCGTCGCCGAGGAAGAGGCCGTCGCCTTCACCGCGCTGACGGCCGGCCAGCTCGACTCGGAGCAGTTCTCGTCCTTCGTCGCAACGTTGACCGGCCAGCAGGAGGCCCTGGTCGCCTTCTCGCTGGCCGCCGACCCGGTGCAGCGCGCCCTGGTCAACAGCACCGTCTCCGGCGACGCGGTCGGCCTGGCCGACCGGGTGGCCACCGACATCACCCGCTCGGTCGGGCAGCGCCCCCTGGTCACCGCGCAGGACGCCACCGCTGCCATCGGCGCCGTGAACGACCTGATGCGCTGGGCCGAGATCCAACTCCAGGACCGACTGCTCCAGCAGGCCGACCAGGCACGATCGGACGTCATCCGGCAGGCCGTGGTCGAGTCGACCCTGGTGCTGCTGACCCTGATCATCGCCGTGTCGCTGGCCGTGGTGCTGGCCCGCTCGCTCAACCACTCGCTGCGCCGGCTGCGTGAGGGCGCCCTCTCGGTGGCCAACCACGACCTGCCCGACGCCGTGCAGCGGCTGCAGAACATGGGCAGCGTGGGTGATGGCGGGGTGGACGAGATCGTCCGACAGGTCCGGGACCCCATCCAGCTCAACACCCGCGACGAGGTCGGTCAGGTGGCGTTGGCCTTCAACGTCGTACACCGGGAGGCGGTGCGGGTCGCCGCCGAGCAGGCGGCACTGCGTACCAGCGTCTCGGCGATGTTCCTCAACCTGGCCCGCCGCAGTCAGACCCTGGTCGACCGGATGATCGGCGAGCTGGACGCGATCGAGCGCGGCGAGGAGGACCCGAAGCGGCTCGCGCAGCTCTTCGAACTGGACCACCTGGCCACCCGAATGCGCCGCAACGACGAGAACCTGCTGGTCCTGGCCGGCGCCGACTCCGCCGTACCGCGTCGTGACGACGCGTTGGTGGTGGACGTCCTGCGCGCCGCCCAGTCCGAGGTGGAGCTGTACAACCGCATCGAGTTCGGGACGGTGGACACCGACATCTCGGTGGCCGCGCACGCGGTCAACGACGTGGTACGTCTCGTCGCGGAACTCCTCGACAACGCCACCCGGTTCTCGCCGCCGAACACCACTGTGGTCGCCGACGGCCGGCGGATCCGCGACTACGTCCTGATCCAGATCGAGGACCGTGGGCTCGGCCTCACCGACGAGCAGCTCGACTCGCTCAACCGGCGGCTGGCCGCGCCGCCGAGCGTCGACGTCGCCGCGTTCCGGCTGATGGGTCTGGCCGTGGTGAGCCGGCTCGCCTCCCGCTACGGCATCCGGGTGGAGCTGCGCCGCAACGTCGAGGGCGGCACCGTCGCCCAGGTGACGCTGCCCGCCGCCACCGTGGTGCTGCCCAGCAACCGGGGCCGCGACCAGGTGCTCACCCGGCCGCGCCAGCCGATGGCCGTGGAGCAGAACCCGCTCACCCCGGTCGGTCACGCCGAGCAGTTTGCCGGTGCCACCACAGCTGCGGCGACGCTGCCCGACCAGTGGCGGACCAGCACGCCGGCACCCGCCCAGTGGCAGTCGCCGCTGGACTCGCGGGACACCACCCCGGCCGTGCAGGCGGGTGGCTACACCGGTCCGCGCGCGGCCATGCCTCCCGCAGCCGCCGCCCCTGCACCCGCCGCTCCGGCACCCGCCGCCCCGCTCCCGCCGGCCCGGCCGGCGTACAGCAACGGCGCGGGCGCCTCGCTGGGCAGCCCGACAGTGGCCTACCCGACCGTCGACCCGCTGCCTCGGCGCGGCTCCAGCGCGGACGCCGGGGACGGGCGCAGTGTCCAGGGCCTCCCGGTCGGGCCGGTCGCCGGGCCGGGCGCGGTGGCACCGCCGGCTGCGCCACCGGTGCCGGCCGCGCCGGTCAGCACCCGGCCCGACTTCCCCGCCGAGGCTCCGATCTTCCGGGAGATGGAGGCGGTCTGGTTCCGGTCGCACGGCGACGACGCCACCGCGATCTTCACCCGGCCCAACTTCGACGAGCCACCCGCGCCCGCGACCCCGGCCGACGCCGGCCTGCGCAGCGGCAACGGCGGCCAGCCGAGCTCCGCGCCCGTGCCGGCCGCGTCGCCGGCCCGACCGAAACTGCCGACCCGCACCCCGGGCGGCACCGACGGCACGACCGGTCCGGGAGCCGAGGGTCTCGGCACCACAATGGACGGGTTCGCGGCACGGCCGTCGGCGCCACCGTCGGCACCACCGTCGTACAACCCGCCCTCGGCGGGGCGGACGGCTCCGGCCGCGCCCGCCCCCGACCCGGAGGCCTGGCGTACGGCGGCGGACGAGGGCTGGTCCCGGGCCAGCCGGGCTGCCGAGCCGGCGCCCGCCGGGACCACCCGCTCCGGGTTGCCCAAGCGGGTGCCGCAGGCACAGCTCGTGCCGGGTGGCATCGAACCGAAGAGCGGCCGGGACCGCAGCCGGCGGACCCCGGATGAAGTACGTGGTCTGCTGTCGGCCTACCACCGCGGTGTGCAGCGCGGTCGGACGGCCGGAACGGACCTGAACAGCACCTCGACCAAGGAGAGCCGATGAACAGGCCAGCTGCCATGCAGGACATGGGTTGGCTGCTCACCAACTTCGCCGACAGCGTGGCGGGCATCGCCCACGTGGTGGCGGTGTCCGCCGACGGGCTGCTGCTCGCGTCCTCCCGGGATCTGCCGGGGGACCGGGCTGACCAGCTCGCCGCGATCACCTCCGGGGTGGTGAGCCTGACCGAGGGCGCGGCCCGGATGTTCAGCGCGGGCGGGGTGTTGCAGACAGTCATCGAGATGGACAGCGGGTACCTCTTCCTGATGTCGATCAGCGACGGCTCCTCGATGGCCGTGCTGGCCGCGCGCAGCTGCGACGTGGGTCAGGTGGGCTACGAGATGGCGCTCCTGGTCGAGCGGGTGGGTGCCGCGCTGGTGCCGCTGCCGCGCGACGCGGTGCGCTCCTAGCACCGGAAGGCGGCGCTCGTTCCGGGCGCCGGACCAGGGACGAGAGGCGGCGCAGTCCGGCTCAGCAAGGGACGAGGAGGTGATCGGGGATGGACCAACGACGCGCTGACCCGCGCGGCGCACTGGTGCGTCCGTACGCGGTCACCCGTGGTCGTACCGAACCCCGGCAGGACATCGCCCTCGAGGCCGTCCTCACCGCCTCTCCCACCCAGGTCGCCGAGTCCCGCTTCGCCGGGCATGACAAGCACCGCATCGCCACGGTCTGTGAGGGCCGAGCACAGTCGCTGGCGGAGATCGCCGCGTATACCCGGATGCCGCTGGGCGTCGCCCGGGTGTTGGTCGCCGACATGGTGGCCGAGAGCCTGCTGACGTTACACACTGCTGCTCCCGCCGAGGGGTTCGAGGAGCGGATGGAACTGCTTGGAAGGGTGCTAAGTGGACTTCGCAGGCTATGACCCCGCAGGGGGGCGGCCGGGCCGGGGAATCGTCTCCGCGAAGATCGTCGTCGCGGGCGGCTTCGGCGTCGGTAAGACAACACTGGTCGGGGCGATCTCCGAGATCACACCGCTGACCACCGAGGCGTTGATGACCGCGGCGGGTGTCGGTATCGACGATCCGTCCAAGGTGCCGGGCAAGGAGACCACCACGGTCGCCATGGACTTCGGCCGGATCACCATGGCCCAGGACCTGATCCTGTACCTCTTCGGTACACCGGGTCAGACTCGGTTCTGGTTCATGTGGGACGAGATCATCCGGGGGGCGGTGGGTGCCGCAGTGCTTGTGGACACCCGCCGGATCACCGACGCGTTCGCCCCGCTGGACTACTTCGAGAACCGAAACCTGCCGTACGTGGTGGCGCTGAACAAGTTCGACGGCGCACCGCAGTACGAGGCGGAGGAGGTCCGCGAGGCGCTGGCCATCTCGCCGCAGGTGCCGCTGGTGATGACCGACGCCCGGCAGCGGGACTCGGTCAAGCAGGTGCTGGTGACTGTGGTCGAGCACGCCATGCTCCGGCTCCAGTCCGAGCACGGCCGAGGCTTCCCGACGCCGGTCGGCTGAACCGTCGCGTCACGGCCGGCACGCGACGGCCGGCCGTGACGCACTCAGTCGACCCGGAGTCGGTAACCGCGCTTCACCACGGTCTGCACCACACGTGGCGCGCGCAAGCCGGCCCGTAGTCGGGCCACGGCCATCTCCACGGCGTGCTCGTCAGCGCCCCGGGGCAGTGTCCGCAGCAACGCCGTGCGGGACAACACCCGACCCGGGGACTGGGCCAGCGCCCGCAGCACCGCCATCGGCGCGGGCGCGAGTGGCCGCAGCTCGCCGTCGATCACCGCGGCGTGCCCGCGCAAGGTGAGCAGATGCCCACCGGCCTTGAACGTCACGGTCCGGCGGGGCAACTCGTCGACGATGGTCCGCACCAGCGCGCCCAACCGGGCCCGGCCGGGCGCGCTCACCGGCACCCCGCGCCGCAGCAGAGGCTCGGCTGTCACCGCTCCGACGCAACTGGCCAACACGTCGCCGCGCAACGCGGACAGCACCGCGTCGGTGCGGTCACCGGCGGCCCGCAGCAACGCCTCGGCCGCCGGCGCCGACGTGAACGTCACCGCGTCCACCAGCCGGCCGGCGATCAGGTCGATCAACCGGTGCAGCGGTGCCGGGTCGGTGGGCGGCGCCCAGCGGTAGACCGGCACCTCGATGACAGTGGCGCCCGCCGCCTCCAGCGCGAGCGTGCACTCGGGCTGCCGCTCGCCGTGCAGCTGCATGGCGATCACCTGCCCGGCCACGCCGCGCCGGCAGAGATGGTCGACCACCTCGTCGCAGCTCTCCGAGGCGGGCGACCACTGGTCGTGCAGCCCGGCCGCCCGGATCGCGCCGCGCGCCTTCGGGCCGCGCGCCACCACGTACGAGCTGGCCAGCACGGAGCGCAGCGGCTCGGCCAGCCCCCAGCCCTCGGCCGCCTCCAGCCAGCCGCGCATGCCGATGCCGGTGTTGGCCATCAGGATGTCCGGCGGCTGGTCGAGGCAGGCGCGGGTCGCCTCGCGCAGCTCGGTGTCGTCGGACAGCGGCACGATCCGCAGCGCCGGGGCGAGCACCACCCGGGCACCGCGTCGTTCGAGCAGCGCGGCCAACTCGTCGCGCCGCCGGTCGGCGGTCACCCCGATGGTGAAGCCCGCCAGTTCTTCCCGCATCAACCCTCCTGTCGCAGCCGCACCTCGACCAGCCCGTTCCGGCAACGTGCGTCGTGTCGGGCCACGGCCACCCCGGGCAGGTCGAGGCAGTGCCCGCTGCGCAGGTCGTACACCTGCTTGTGCAGCGGTGAGGCGACCGTCGGCACTCCGCCACGGCTGCCGACGATGCCCCGGGACAGCACGTACGCCCCGGAGACCGGGTCGCGGTTGTCGATCGCGAACAGCCCGTCGGCCGTTCGGAAGATGGCGATCTGCACCCCGTCGACCAGGGCGGCGACGCCCCGGTCCGGTTCCAACCGGTCGAGGAGGCAGACGGTGGTCCAGGTCAGCGTGAGGGTCTGGGTCATCGCCGTACCTCCGGTAGGCCGAGGGTGACCGGTTGCCGACGGTGACCGTCTGTCGGCTCGGATCCGGTCGGGGGATGGTCGCGTACGGGCACTGGCTGGCCGCGTTCCCGGGTGAAGGTGATCGACGGGTCGGGGACGTCGGGGGCGTTGACGAAGGAGGTGTAGCGGCGCAGCCGATCCGGGTCGTCCAGGACGTCGCGCCACTCGTCGGAGTACGTCGACACGTGTCGGGCCATCGCCGCGTCGAGGTCCGCGCAGAGCCCGAGCGAGTCGTCCACGATCACCGAGCGCAGGTGGTCCAGGCCGCCGTCCATGGCCTCGATCCAGCCGGCGGTGCGTTGCAGCCGGTCGGCGGTACGGATGTAGTAGATCAGGAACCTGTCGATCAGCCTGATCAGCGCGTCCGTGGACAGGTCGGTGGCGAACAGGTCGGCGTGCCGGGGCCGGAAGCCACCGTTGCCGCCGACGTAGAGGTTCCAGCCGGTCTCGGTGGCGATGATGCCGAAGTCCTTGCTGCGCGCCTCCGCGCATTCCCGGGCGCAACCGGAGACCGCCGACTTGAGCTTGTGCGGCGCACGCAGCCCGCGATAGCGCAGCTCCAGCGCGACGGCCAACCCCACCGAGTCCTGCACCCCGTACCGGCACCAGGTCTCGCCCACGCACGACTTCACAGTGCGCAGCGCCTTGCCGTACGCGTGACCGGACTCGAAGCCGGCGTCGACCAGCCGCCGCCAGATCTGCGGCAGCTGCTCCACCCGCGCCCCGAACAGGTCGATCCGCTGCCCACCGGTGATCTTCGTGTAGAGCTGGAAGTCCCGGGCGACCTCGCCGATCACGATCAGCTTCTCCGGGGTGATCTCGCCGCCGGGGATCCGGGGCACCACCGAGTAACTGCCGTCGCGTTGCAGGTTGGCCAGGAAGTGGTCGTTGGTGTCCTGCAACGACGCCTGTTCGCCGTCGAGCACGTGCCCGCTGCCCAGCGAGGCGAGGATGGACGCCACCACCGGCTTGCAGATGTCGCAGCCGCGGCCCCGACCGTGCTCGGCGACCAGCCGGGAGAAGGTGCGGATGCCGCGGACGCGGACGATCTCGAACAGCTCCCGCCGGCTGACGTCGAAGTGCTCACAGAGCGCGCTGGACTGCGCCACCCCGGCCGCGTCCAGGAGCTGCTTCAGCATCGGCACGCAGGAGCCGCAGCTGGTGCCAGCCCGGGTGCACGCCTTCAACGCCGGCACGTCGGCGCACCCGTCGGCGATGGCGGCGTCCACGTCGCCCCGGGTCACCGCGTTGCAGGAGCAGACCTGCGCGCCGGCCGGCAGCGTCCCGGCGTCCGCGCCACCGCCGTCGGGGGCGAGCAGCGCCAGCGGCGCGGCGGGCAGCGGGCCGCCCACACTGGCGCGCAGCGTCGGGTACGCGCTGGCGTCACCGACCAGCACCCCGCCGAGCAGTGTGTGCGCGTCGTCGGAGAGGACCAGCTTCGCGTAGACCCGGGTGGCCGGGTCGGTGAACGTGACGTCCAGGCAGCCCTCGGTCGCGCCGTGCGCGTCGCCGAACGAGGCCACGTCGACGCCGAGCAGCTTGAGTTTGGTGGCGGTGTCCGCGCCCGGGAAGGTCGCCGCGCCGCCGACCAGCCGATCGGCCACCACCTCGGCCGTCGCGTACCCCGGTGCGACCAGCCCGTGACAGGTGCCGTCGACCGCGGCGCACTCGCCGACGGCCCAGATCCGCTCGTCGGCGGTGCGGCAGGTCGCGTCGACGAGCACCCCGCCGCGCGGCCCCAGCGGCAGACCGGCGTCCCGGGCCAACTGGTCCCGGGGCCGGATGCCGGCGGCCACCACCACCAGCTCGGCGTCGAGGGAGGTGCCGTCGGAGAGTTCCAGGGCCGCGACGCCGCCGTCCGGGCCGGGACGGATCGCTGTGGTCGCCACCCCGAGATGGGTGCGTACGCCCAACTCGTCGACGTAGCGGCGGAGCATCGCGCCGCCGGCCTGGTCCACCTGCACCGGCATCAGCCGGGGCGCGAACTCCACCACGTCGGTGCTCAGGCCGAGCAGTCGCAGGGCGTTCGCGGCCTCCAGACCCAGCAGCCCACCACCGATCACCGCCCCGGCCCGGCGGCCCCGCGCGTACTCCCGGATCGCCGCCAGGTCGTCCAGGGTCCGGTAGACGAAGACCCCGGGCAGCTCCGTGCCGGCTACCGGCGGCACGAACGCGTACGACCCGGTGGCCAACACCAGCGCGTCGTAGCGGTATTCGCCGACGGCTGTGGTCACCACCTGTCGGTCCCGGTCGACGGCGGTGGCCGGCTCGCCGAGTCGCAGCCGCACCCCGTCGTGCGGGGTGTGCAGGTTGAGTTCGCTCTCACTCACCCCGTCGAAGTACGCCGAGAGCCGCACCCGGTCGTACGCCGGGCGCCCCTCCTCGGCCAGCACTGTCACCCGCCAGCTGCCCTGTGGGTCACGGGCGCGCAGCGCGTCCACGAAACGCTGCCCGACCATGCCGTTGCCGATGACGATCAGATCGCCGCCGCTCATCGCGTCACCTCCACCGTTTCCGCCTGGCTCAGCCAGTCGACGATGCCGCTCACCGCGTCCCGACAGCCGCCGCATCCGGTGCCAGCCCGGGTCGCGGCCACCACCGCATCGACCGTCCGGGCGCCGGAACGCCAGCTTCTGACCAGTGCGCCCTTGCTCACCGTGTTGCACTGACAGACCGTGGCCGCGTCCGGCATCAGCGCCGGTGAGGCGGCCGGGGTCGCGCCGGCCGCGCCGAGCGCCCGGCCGAGCAGCAGCGCCCGCCGGTCACTCGGCACCGGCTGACCACGGTCGAAGAGTTGGATCACTGTGCCGACCGCCGGGTTGTCACCGAGCAGGATCGCGCCGATCAGCCGCTCGTCCCGGATCCGCAACCGGGCGTACGTGCCCCGGGTCGGGTCGGTGAAGGTCAGCTCCTCGCCCGACCCGCCGCTGGCCGCGTCGCCCATCGAGGCCAGGTCGATCCCGGCGGCCTTCAGCCGGGTCACCGCCGGCCGGGGCCGGTACCGGGCCAGTGGGTCCGTCCCGGTCAGCACGTCGGCGAGCACCTGGGCCTGGGCCCAGGCGGGCGCGACCAGCCCGGTGAGCACGCCGTCGTGCTCGGCGCAGTCGCCGATCGCCGAGATGGACCGGTCGCTGGTGCGGAGCCGGTCGTCCACCACCACGCCGCGCCGCACCGTCAGACCGGCGGCCTGCGCGAGGGCGGTGTCCGGTCGTACGCCGCAGGAGAGCACCAGCAGGTCGGCGTGCAGCGATCGGCCGTCGGCCAGGTCGAGGCGGACACCGCTGCCGTCCGCGGCCACGCCGGTCGCCGACACCCCCAGTTGGACGGTGACGCCGAAACCGGCGAGCGTGCCGGCGAGCACCGCGCCGGCCGCCGGGTCCAGTTGCCGTTCCATCAGGTGCTCTCTCGGGTGCACCACTGTGGTGGCAAGCCCCCGGGTGGCAAGCCCTCGGGCGGCCTCCAGACCGAGCAGCCCGCCGCCGAGCACCAGCGCGCTGTGGGCGCCGTCCGCTGCGGCGAGGATCCGCCGGCAGTCGTCCAGGGTTCGGAAGGGGACCACCCGCTCCGGCAGGTTCGCCGGGTCGAGGCCGGGCAGCGGCGGCACCACAGCGCGGGCGCCGGTGGCCAGCACCAGGTGGTCGTAGCCGATCCGTTCGCCGTCGTCGGTGCGGACCTCCCGGGCGGTCCTGTCGACGGCGATCACCGGTACGCCGCTGCGCAGGTCGACGCCGTGCCCGGCGGCTTCGGTCAGCTCCACGTCCGGCTCGTCGATCCGGCCGGCCAGCAGGGTGGAGAGCAGGATCCGGTTGTACGCGCGGTGCGGTTCGGCCCCGAGCACCGTGACCTTCCGGTCTCCCTGCCGGGCGTGCAGTTCACCGGCGAGGCGCGCGCCCGCCATCCCGTTGCCGATGATGACCACCCGGGCGGTCATGCCTTCTCCACCCGGACGGCGCAGATCTTGAACTCGGGCATCCCGGAGATCGGGTCCACCGCGTCGTTGGTCACCGAGTTGGCGCGTCCCGCCCCCGCGTAGTGGAACGGGGCGAACACGGTGTCGGGTCGGATCCCGGCGCTGAGCCGGGCCGGAGCGCGGAACTCCCCGCGACGTGAGGTGACCCGGACCGGGTCGCCGTCGTCGATGCCCAGTCGGGCGGCCAGGTCGGGGTGCAGTTCGACGAACGCCTCCGGGGCGGCGCGCCGCAGTGCGGCCACCCGTCGGGTCTGGGCACCTGACTGGTACTGGGCCAGCACCCGGCCGGTGGTGAAGTGCAGCGGGTACGTGGCGCAGACCTGCTCGGCGGCCGGCCGATGGTCGACGTGGTGGAAGCGGGCCCTGCCGTCCGGGGTGGCGAACCGGTCGGCGAAGAGTCGTGGCGTGTCCGGCCCGTCCTCGGTCGGGCAGGGCCAGTAGACCCCGTCGTCGGCGTCGATCCGGTCCCAGCTGATGCCGGCGTAGTCGGCGGCCCCACCGGCGGAGGCGCGGCGCAGCTCGGCGAAGACGGCAGCCGGGTCGGCCGGGAACCGGGCTGCCGCGACGGCGGCCGGTCGCCCGCTGGCCGGGTCGGTGTCGGCCGGGTTGGCATCCGTCGAGTCTGCGGCGGCCAGCCGTTTCGCCAGGTCGGAGATGATGGCGAGGTCGGTTCGGACGCCGGGCGGCGGCGGGCGTAGCGCGCGTCGACGCAGCACCCGACCCTCCAGGTTGGTCATGGTGCCGTCCTCCTCGGCCCACTGCGCGGTGGGCAGCACCACGTCCGCCAGCGCGGCCGTCTCGGAGAGCAGGAGGTCGGCGACGACCAGCAGGTCGAGGTCGCGCAGTCGGCCCTCGATCCGGGCCGCGCGGGGTGCCGACACCACCGGGTTCGACCCGAACACCAGCAACGCGCGTGGGCCACCCGCAGTGCCGAGCGAGTCGAGCAGTTGGTACGCGGGCACTCCCGGACCGGGCAGCTCGTCGGCGGGCACGCCCCAGACCCCGGCCACGTGCTCCCGGGCGGCCGGGTCGTCGATCCGCCGGTAGCCGGGGAGCTGGTCGGCCTTCTGGCCGTGCTCCCGGCCGCCCTGGCCGTTGCCCTGGCCGGTGAGACAGCCGTAACCCGAACCGTCGCGGCCGGGCAGACCGAGGGCGAGGGCGAGATTGACGTACGCGGTGACGGTGTCCACCCCCTTGGCGTGCTGCTCGGCGCCGCGCGCGGTCAGGATGATCACGCGACCGCCGGTGCCCAGCGCGCGGGCGGTCGCCTCCAGGTCGGCCACCGGCACCCCGGAGAGCTGTTCGGCGCGTGCCGGCCACCAGGCGGCGACACCGCGGCGGACCGCGTCGAAGCCGGTGGTGCGGTCCGCCACGTAGGCCCGGTCGACCCAACCCTCGGTGAGGGCGATGTGCAGCAGCGCGTTGGCCACCGCGAGGTCGGTGCCGGGCAGCGGTTGCAGGTGCAGGTCGGCCTGGCGGGCGGTCGCCGTGACCCGAGGGTCGATGACGATCAGTTTCCCGCCGTTGCTGCGCTGCTCGGTGAGCCAGCGCACCAGCGGCGGCATGGTCTCCGCCGGGTTCGCCCCGACCAGCAGCAGGGTGTCGGCCCGGCCCAGGTCGGCGAGGGGGAACGGCAGCCCACGGTCGATGCCGAAGGCCCGCATCCCGGCGGCTGCCGCCGAGGACATGCAGAACCGTCCGTTGTAGTCGATGTGCCGGGTGCGCAGCCCGATCCGGGCGAACTTCCCCAACGCGTACGCCTTCTCGTTGGTCAGGCCGCCGCCGCCGAAGACGGCGACGGCGTCCCGGCCGGCGTCGTCCTGGACGGCGCGGATGCCGGCGACCACCCGGTCGAGCGCGGTGTCCCAGCTTGCCGGCTGCAGCGCGCCGGTGACCGGGTCGCGCACCAGCGGGGTGGTCAGCCGCTCCGGGTGGTCGAGCAGTTCGGCGGCGGTCCAGCCCTTCTGGCAGAGCCCGCCTCGGTTGGTGGGGAACTGGCGCGGGTGGACCGTCACCCCGGCGTCGTCCGCGCGCAGCGTCATTCCGCACTGCAGGGCGCAGTACGGGCAGTGCGTCGCCACCTCCCGGGGCGTCCGCCCCGGTGGAGTTGCCGACCGTGCACCGTCTGTCATGTCGGGAAAGCGTGCCGGCGGGCGGTTTCCGGTCCGGGTCTCTTCTGTTTCGGTCCTGTCAAGTGGGTCTCACACCGCACAGAGGCAGCGGGTGTGACGGGTGGGTGACAGCCTTACCGCAATTCGGAGCGGTGCGGTCGGCGGGTCAGGGGCAGCCAGCCCAGGAACCGGGCATGAAGTGCTCGCGGGTCAGGGCGGACGCCCAGGGCATACAGGTCGTCAACCGCGTCCTGCAGGTTCGCTGCCAGGTAGAACGCCAGCGCGATCGAGTGGCCGTAGAACTCGGTCGCGAGGTGAAGCTGAGCCGGTGAACACGGCCAGGGAGCGGCGCAGTTGCGGCAGAGCCACGCCGGGCGCATCGGCTGGTGCGGGCGAGGGCGGCGGGTCATCCGACCCTCACCGGACCGCGCTTGACGGGCATGCGGGTTACTGGGCGACGGGCCGCCGGGGCGGGCGGGTCCGACCAGATCAGGCCCGCGGGCATCACGAACAGGGACCGGCGCGCTACTGCAAGGCCCCTCGCAGCCAGCTCGTAAGCGTCGATCCACAGCCACCCGTCGTAGGTCGGCCAGTCGAGAATGCGAATCACGCGGACGAAGATCGGGCGCATGAACTGCACACTTGCGGCACGGGTCAGGTGCAGGACCTCACCCGCGCACGGCTTCCGCGGTGTGGGCTTCGGCTTGGGTCTCCGATCGGGCGGCTCGTCCGGCACGGTGCTCTCCCCTGGTCGTCACTGTGGGAAGGGGCCGCCCCGTGGTGCTTACCGTGGAGATCTTGGACAGTTTCCGTTTTCTGGCGGGCTCAACCGGTGGTTGCAACACCGAGGAGCTGGGTCATTTTCTCACCGGGGGTGGCCCAGTTCAGGGTCATGCGGGGGCGGTCGTTGAGT
>NZ_JBEXIM010000030.1:0-70295 GCF_040608575.1 Micromonospora sp. NPDC005171
CCGGTGACGGTCGCGGCGGTGCCGCCGGCCGGGCGGCAGGTCCGGCTCTGGTACCGCGCCGGCGGCGGGCCCACCGGCAACGTGGCGGCGGGCACCCTGACCAGCCTGCGCGACCCACTACCCGGGGTACGCGTCGACAACCCCGCCCCGGCGGCCGGCGGTCGGGAGGTGGAGGCGCTGGAGTCGGTGCTGCTGCGCGGCCCCTACGAGTTCTTCGCCCAGCAGCGGGCCGTCACCGCCCGCGACTTCGAGGTCCTCGCGACCAGCTCCGGCGCGGTGGCGCGGGCGCGGGCGTTCACCCGCGCTGCGGTGTACAGCTTCGCCCGACCGGGTGAGGTCGAGGTGGTGCTGGTGCCGTACGTGCCGGAGGCGGCCCGTCCGGGCGGTCGGCTGCCGGTGGCGGTGCTGCGCGAACACGAGGTGCCCGAGGCACGCCACCGGGTCGAGGCGGACCTGGAGGAACGCCGGATGCTCGGCATCCGCTCCCGGGCCAGCTGGGCGCGGTTCAAGGCGGTGTCGGTGCGGGCCCGGGTGGTGGTCCGCCGCGAGGAGGACGTGGACGCGGTCCGTCGCCGCATCCACGACCGGCTGCACCAGACGTTGAGCCCACTGCCCACCGCGCTCAACCCGACCGGCTGGCCGTTCGGCGAGCCACTGCGGGCGTCCAACGTGTACCGGCTGCTGGAGCACGCCGAGCCGGGGGTGCGCTACGTCGAGTCGGTGCGGTTCGTGGTGGACGAGGCGCCCGACGCCGACGTCCGCGCCCTCGCCGTGGACCAGTACCAGCCGCGCACCTGGTACGCCGGGCGCGGCCCGGTGCTGTTCCGCTCCAGCAACGGCGGTGCCGGTTGGGAACCGGCCGGTCGCTTCGACGGCGAGACGGTGCTGCGGGTGGCGCCCGCGCCGGCGCCGGTGCGGCCGGGCATCGTCGCGCGTCCCGGCTCGGTGGCGGTGGTGACGCTGCGCGCCACAGGCGGCTCCCGGGTGCACCTGAGCACCGACCTGGGCGAGACGTGGTCGCTGCTCACCGACCTGGATGCACGGATCTCCGACGTGGCCTGGCTGGACCGCGACGGCGCGGGCGCGCTGCTGGTGGCCACCGACACCGGCCTGTACGAGGTGTCGCTGCTGCCCGGGGCGGTGCCGTTGCAGATCCTGGTCGACCCGTCCGACGCCGACCGGGGTTTCTACGCGGTCCGCACGTTCGTCTCCGAGCGGGGCGCGCCGGGCGTGGCGGTGGCCGCGCAGGCCAGCTTCGGGGTGTACCTGTCGACCAGCGGTGGCCGGCCCGGCAGCTTCACCCACGTCGGTCTGGCCAACGTGGACAACCGGGTCCTCGCCGTGCAGTACGACGGCCCGGCCACCCTGCTGTGGAGCGGCGCCGGCGAACCGGATCCGAAGAAGCCCGGCCAGGGCTGCCACCGCACCCGGCTGTTCGAGTCCGACGTGAAGTGGCAGTCGATGCAGGCCGGCTGGATCGGCGGCACCTGCCGGGACCTCGCGTTCGCCGGTCAGCAGGCGGTGGCGGCCTCACAGAGTGGCGGGGTGCTGCGGTTGGACACCCTGGCCGCCCAGCCGCAGTGGCAGGCGGTGTCGGTCAACTGCGGGATGCCGTTGCGGGACCGGACCCGGTTCGTGCCGGTCGACGCCATCGCGGTGAGCGGCCCGACGGCCGGCAGCGCGACAGCCGGAGGCAGCGGCACGGCAACCGGTGGCACGGCGGCCGGCAGCGCGACGGCCGGTGGCACCGGCGCGGCGGAGCGGCTGATCCTGGCCAGCGGCGAACGCGGGGTGCACCGCAGCGCCGACGCCGTCACCTGGACGCCCAGCGCCAACCAGGCCACCGCCGACGTGGTGACCGTCCCGGACACCTGGCTGCTCTGCTCCGGCGAGCACGACATCGAGGTGGTGCGCCAGGATGCGACGCTCGGCGATTGAACGGCTGCTGCCCGCCGCCTACCAGCGGGCCTGCGTGCCGGGCAGCGTGCTCTGGGCGCTGCTGGACGTGATGGAGGGGCTGCACGCCCCGGACGAGGCGATCCTCGCCGAGGTGGACGCGCTGTTCGACCCGTACCGGGCGCCGGACGGGCTGGTGGTGCGGTTGACCCGCTGGGTGGCGATGGACCACGTGGTGGCCTCGCCCCGACCGGACACCCCGCTGCCGCTGCCGGTGGGTCGGCTGCGCGACCTGGTGGCCAACGCCGCACTGCTGGCCCGCTGGCGCGGCACCCCGTACGGAATGCGCCGAGCCCTGGAGCTGGCCACCGGGATGTCGGGCTTCGCCATCGACGAGCCGGCCGAGCGGGCCTTTCACGTCGTGGTGCGGGTGCCGGTCGCCGCCGCCGGTCAGCTCGCCGTGATCACCCGCATCGTCGAGGCGGAGAAACCCGCCTCGGCCACCGTCGAGATCGTCCTGGAAGAGGAGTCGTCATGACCACCGAGTGGGCGGTCGTCGCCGCCGCCGAGCAGTTCACCCTCGACCCGCGCAACAGCGGCGAGCTGACTTTCACCGTCTCCAACCCGGGCAACGCGCCGGACACCGTGGTGTTCGACGTGGCGCCCGGCGACGGCTCCCAGCGCGCCTGGTTCACCGTCGCCGAGCCGCAACGGGTGGTACCCGGCCAGGGTTCGGTGTCGTTCCTGGTCAAGTTGGCCGTGCCGGCCGGCACCCCGCCGCGGCGCTACGACATGACCGGGTTCGCGTACTCGGCGAACACCGCGCCGGAGGAGAGTTCCCGCTCCAGCGGCCGGGTCACCTACGAGGTGCGGGCGGTCGCGCCGCCACGGCGTACCCCGTGGTTGTGGATCGCCGCCGCGGCGGCGTTGGTGCTGGTGGTGGTCGCCGTGGGGGTGGTGTTGCTGACCCGCGACGGCGACCCGGCCCCCGGCGAACCGCGGGTGGTCACCGTCGAGGCGGAGAGCCTGGTGCCGGGCGCGGTGGTGGACTCCCCGGCGAAGAACGGCGCGAAGGTGGAGGCGCAACCCAACTGCTGCGGGGTGACCTGGTCCGGCGACAAGCAGTTGTTCTTCCAGGGGCTGGCCATCGGCGACAAGGTCACCGTGACGGTGCAGATTCCGGCCGACGGCACCTGGCGTTTCGCCGCGGTACGCACCACCTCCCTCGACTACGCCAACACCGTCTTCGCCATCGACGGCAACCAGGTCGGCGGCACGTTCCTCGGCTTCACGCCGACGGTGCGGAAGACGGAGTTCCTGGACGTCGGCACGGTCCGGCTCGCCAAAGGCCCGCACCAGGTCGCGCTGCTGGTGGTCGGCAAGACGCAGGGCACGAACCGCTACTTCGCGGGCGTCGACGAGATCCGGTTCACCGAGATCGTGGCGCAGGCCGTGGCGCGATGAGTGGTCGGCAGAAGGCGCTGCTGGGGGTGCTCGCCGTCCTGCTGGTGGCGCTCTTCGTGGTCGCGGTCGGCGTGGGCCGCGACGACCGGGGTGATCCGGGGGCCCGGCACGGGTTCGTCGACCGGTTGGGCGCGCTGGGCGGGGCGCGTTCCGCTGTGGATCCGGCGACTGTCAGCGCCGACTGCGCCGACGAGACGGGCCGGCTGGCGTTCTCCGGCAGCTGCGTGGTGCGGGTGGCGGACCCTGGCGGACTGCGCACCCTGGTGTTGCGCAGCCCGGCGCGGTTCACTGTCGTCGCCCCGGCACCCGGCGACACCGACCTCACCATCCGCGACGAGGTCGAGCCGGCGGCGGACGGCACCGGCGCGGTGGCGAAGATCGCCGTCGACCAGGCCACCGAGGTCGGCCTGGTCTGCCCCGGCCTGGGCGGCTGCACTGTCGTCGTGGCCACGTCGTGAACGCGGAGGGAGGGTGCCACAGTGGGTGACCTGCGCAAGCCGTTCCTGCTGCTGGCCATGCTCGCCATCGTCCTGGCGATCGGGGTGGAGCTCGGCGCCGGGTTGCTGCTCGGCGGGGCCGACGCCGGTGCGGCCCTCGCGGACAGCGCCGGCGCGCTGGACGTGGAGATCGACGACGTGTCCGGGGTCAGCGAGCCGTCCGGCCGGGGCACCGGCTACCTGGCGTTGATCGACGGGGTGGCGGTCTGGAGCACCGGGCTGTTCTGCCTGGGCCTGCTGCTGCCCGAGCGTGTCCAGGGTCGGGTGCAGGGCGTCGCCAGCCTGATCTTCTCGATCATCCTGATCATCGTCGGGCTGGTCGCGCTGGTCGTCGCGTTCGTGGAGCTGTCCATCATGGTGTCGCTGTTCCTGGCCGTCCCGTTCGGCACCCTGGCGTACCTGGCGTTGTGGGGGTTCTTCCCGGTCGGCGAGGCGGCGGTCCTGCTCGGGCTGGTGCTGCTGCTCAAGCTGGTGTGGGCCGGGATGCTGGTGCTGGCCCAGCCGCGCTTCCTGCAGAACAAGGGGCTCGTCCTGCTGATCCTCACCACCCTGCTGTGCACTGTCGTGCTGGAGTTCCTGCACAACCTGGTGCCGGTGATCCTGGTCAGCATCGTCGACGACGTGGCGGCGCTGGTCTTCGCGATCATCGCGATCATCTGGGGGCTGGTGCTGCTCATCGGCTCCATCCCGGCGATCGTCAAGGCCATCCGGGTCACGGCAGCCCTCCCCGCCCGCACCACCACCCGCCCCTCATCCCGTTGATCATGAAGTTGTTGCTGTGACACGCCGAGTGGAGTGGCAACAACTTCATGATCAACCTGCGGGGCCTGGCGGCTGGGTGGGATCAGCTCCGGCCGGACGGGTCCAGCACCGCGATCGCCTCGCTTTGCGGTATCGGCAGCGCCCGAGTGGATTGTCTGTGACCCTGACGGCGTGGACAGGACGCCGGAGCGCGACGCCGTCGAGCTGCGCGTACACGGCATCTCCGGGGTCACCGCCGAACGGATCCTCGACCACCCGATCGTGGTCCGGGTCGCCGGAGACGCGCACGCCGGCTTCTTCCGGCCCCGGCCGGGCAGCGGCACCGCCGGCGGGGCCACCGACGGAGTCGCCGTCGAAGCGTACCGCTGGGGTTCGTTGACAGCCGGCGCGGCGGTCCGGACGGCCTCGATGTTGCTGCTGCTGCCCTTCATGCTGAGCAACCTGGCGATCTGGCTCCGCCCGCCGGGGCGCGACCGGTGGGGGCTGCTCGGCGCGCTGTGCCGGTTGCTCGCCGGCACCCTCACTGCCACGTTCATGCTGGCGGCGGTGGGCGTCACGCTGGACCTGGTCGGCTGGCAGTGCGTGCCCTACCCCGGATGCCGGGCCGGCCGCCCCTACCTGGCCTGGCTGCAGACCCTCCCGACCGGGCCCCGACTGGCGCTGCTGTCGATCGTGCCGCTGCTGGCGCTGCGGGTCGTCTGGGCCATCGGCACCCGGTCGGCGCGGGCCTTCGAGGGGTTCGGCCCGTCGTCGGCGCCACGCCGGTCCGGCGGCCGGGCCGAGAGTCTCACCGACGCCGACTTCTGGCAGGACGAACAGACCACCGGTTGGCTGCGCCAACTCCACGTGGTGCTCGGCGTCGGGACGCTGAACGTCGCCCTGCTTGCCGGCATCTCACCGGGTGGGGTGGGCGCGCCCGGTCACGGCGTGCTGTTCGGGATCGCCGTCGGGCTGCTGGTGGTCGAGGTGGTCCTGCTCGCCCTTCCCGTCCCTGCCAGCCCGGCGAGGGCCCGACGGCTCCTGCGCCCTCTCTGGGCGGTCACCGCTGTGGTGACCGTGTGCTGCCTCGGCACGGCCACGCTCGCGGACCCGGCACCGGTCGGTTTGGGCAAGCTGCCCGGGTACGAGGGCGCCGCCGCCGGGGTGGTCGCCACGCAGGGCGTCCTGCTCGTCGTGCTCACCATCGTCACGTACACCCGGCAGCGTGCCACCCGCGACGGCGAGCGCCCCTTCCTGCGCGGGCTCGGCACCCCGATCATGGCCGCTGCGGCGGTGAGCGTCGGCGCCGCCTTCACCGCGACCCTGGTCTACCGCGTCGCGGACGCCCTCGACCACGGCGACATCCCCGATCCGATCCGACCCAACCCGCCGGTCGTCGGCCCGCTGGAACCACCGGTCGCCTACTGGTGGGCGGCGCTCGCCGGGCTCGCCGCGCTGCTGATCGGCGCGGCGGTGACCTCGGCCACCCTCCTGCTGAGCCGCCGGCGACGACGGAGACTGGCGGCGCGGATCATCGAACGGGACTACCCCGACGTGCCGGCGCAGGACACGCACCGGCTGCGCCTGGTCCGGGAGACCATCGCCCGGTCCCGGATCACCGAGGAACTCGGCCCGGTGCTGATCGCGTTCCTGGTTATCGCCTCGCTCGGGCTGGCCACCGTCGCCTTCGACGTGATCGGGATCGGTCCCACCCAGCTCGCGGCCCGCCTCGGCGGACACGGGGGCGCGTTCGCCGTGCTGGTCGCGTACGTCACCGACGCCGGAGTCTGGGTGATCAGCCTGCTGGTGATCTGCCTCATGATCCTCGGTTTCCGGGCGTACCGATCCTCCCAGACCCGGCGGGTGGTGGCCGTGCTGTGGGACCTCGGCACGTTCTGGCCCCGAACGGTCCACCCGTTCGCGCCGCCCTGCTACGCCGCCCGCGCTGTTCCCGAGCTGGCGAAACGAATCACCGGGCTCACCGCGCGGGGGCCGGTGGTCATCTCCGGGCACAGCCACGGCTCGGTGCTCGCCGCCGCCACCATCCTGCAACTACCGCCGTCCGTGCTGGCCCGGGTGTCGCTGTTGACCTACGGCTCACCGCTGCGACGCACCTACGCGCGGCTCTACCCGGCGTACCTCGGGCCGCGGACGCTGCGCGACCTGGGCGGGCGGATCGGCTGGCGGTGGCGCAACCTGTGGCGCGACACCGACCCGATCGGCGGGCCGATCTTCCCTGCCGGCCCGGACGGCCCACCGCCCGGCGTGGACGTCGACACTCGACTGCGTGATCCCCGCGGCCTGACCATCGACCCGGCGGACACCGTGCCGCCGCCGATCGAAGGGCACTGGCCGTACCACACCCAGGCCGCCTACCAGCTGGCCGTGCGCGAGCTGACCGACCGCTCCCGCTGACCGGGGCCGCTCGGCACGATCACCGCACCGCCGCGACCAGGGCCGCGACCCCGTCCCGGTCGAGGGTCCCGTCGGCCACCCACACCCGGTACCGGCCGTGCCGGCTCCCACCGGCCGGCACCACCGCCGGGCGGTCGAACGCGAACGCCACGCAGACCCCCGGATATATTCCGGTCCGCACGAACCACCTGTCGTTCCGGCTGAGGCCCGCGAAGACCAGGGTGTACGCCCCGGCGCCCGACCGGACGCCGGTCAGCGCGAGCCACGGCGCCGCGCTGCCGTTGACCGTCTCCTCCCCCGCCGCGTCGGCGGTGAACACCGCTGGTTCGCCGTCGGCCGCGGCCCGCCAGAAGAACCCGCCGTAGCCGGCCCTGCCCGGGCGGCCGTTGGTGGCCGGGCTTCCGAGCCGCACCTCCCGATCGTCCGGGGCGACGAGGACGGACTCCAGGTCGAGCCGCCAGGCGTCCGGCGCGACCACCGACGCGGCGAGCCATCTCCGCTCGGTCAGCAGGATCCCGCCGGCCCGGTCCCGCCACTGGAGGTCGTGCACGTACCGGCCCGGGGACCGTTCGACCTCACCGGTGTGCGCGATGACGCCGTGGTCGTCCCGCCAGGTGTAACCGATGTCGCGGACGTAGGTGCGCCCGCCCCAGAGGTTGCTGCCGTCGACGTCCTGCACCGCGAGGGACGCGCCAAGGTGCCACACGTGGTCGGCGGGGAGCGCGTCGGTGACCACCGTTCCGCCGAGGGTGCGGACCGGGTGCAGGTACGGTCGGGGCCCGTGCCGCGGGTCCAGCGCCGGGTCGAGCACGTACTCGGCCACCTCCGTGCTCCCGGCCGTCAACCGCACCGGCTCGGCACTCACGGCAGCTCCCGGCGGCCGACGGCGGCGGCCGTGACCGGCCGGCGGGCGGTGGGATCGGCCGTGACCGGCCAGCGGGCGGTGAGGTCGGCCGTGCCCGGCCGGCGGACGGTGACGGCGTGCAGGGCGGCCACCGTGTAGCCGGCGAGGATCGGCACCGCGACCGGGGTGACCAGGACGGCGAGCAGCCCGGCCAACGCGACGACCCCGGTGAGTGCCGCCCAGCGGGTGGGCGCGTCGAGGCAGGCGCGGGCGGCCGACCGGGCCGGGGCCCACCACCGCCCGCCCCCGTTGCCGCCCACCTCGACGACGACCAGCCCGGCGTACCCGGCCAGGCCGGCCGCGATCAGCGCCGTCACCAGCAGCGCCGCCGGGCCACCCGGCACCCGGCCGGTGGCCAGCGCCGCCAGGTCGGCGGCGAGCAGCGCGGCGCCGGCGAGCGCGAGCAGGCTGACCGGCACACCGGGCAGCACCGAGCGGCCGAACCGGCGTACGGTCGTGCGCGCCGACGGCCAGCTGCCGGTACGCGTCCAGTCGTGCACCGCCGCACTGGCGGTGCCCGCCGCCGCGGCGACGGTGAGCAGGGGCGCCGCCGCGAGGGTCAGCAGGATGCCGAGCAGCGCGAGGTCCGCGGCATCGCGGGCGACGTCGCGCCAGTCCCGCCGCCCGCCGGTGTCGACGGGTCCGGTCCGTGCTGCCGGTTCAGCCCTTGATGCCACTGGTGTTGATCCCCTCGACGAGCATTCGCTGGAACGCGACGAAGAACAGGAAGACCGGCAGCAGCGACAGCACCGACATGGCGAACATCGGGCCGACCGCGCTCTGGCTGGTCGAGTCGATGAACAGGGTCAGCGCGACCGGGACGGTGTAGTCCTCCAGTTGGGACAGGAAGACCAGCTGGCGGAAGAAGTCGTTCCAGGTCCAGATGAACGAGAAAATCGCCGTGGTGACCAGCGCCGGGCGGCTCAGCGGCAGGATGATGTGCCGGAAGATGCCGAACGGGCCGGCGCCGTCGATGCGGGCCGCCTCGTCCAGCTCCCGGGGGACGCCGCGCATGAACTGCACCATGAGGAAGACGAAGAACGCCTCGGTGGCCAGGAACTGCGGGATGAGCAGCGGCAGGTAGGGCCAGTCACCGCCGACGAGCCCGAGCGTGCGGAACAGGATGTACTGCGGAACGATCAGCACGTGCTGGGGCAGCAGCAGCGTGCCGATCATGACGGCGAACCACATGCCGCGCAGCCGGAACCGCAGCCGGGCGAAGGCGTACGCGGCCAGCAGGCAGGAGAGCCCGTTGCCGATGACGGTGAGCAGGCTGACCATCGTGCTGTTGAGGAAGAACCGGCCGAAGCTGATGTCGAAGTTGGACCACCCTGCGGTGTAGTTGCCCGGGGTGAACCGCTCGGGCAGCAGCCCGACGTTGTTGACGATCTCCTCCTGGGACTTCAGCGAGGTGCCCACCATCCAAATCAGCGGGTAGAGCACCACGGCGACGATCGCCACCAGGATCAGCAGTCGCAGCACGGGCCGTCCGCCGGGCCGGCGGCGCACGTTCGGCGGCGCTGCGGTCGGCGCCGCGGTCGTCGGGGTCACCGTCACCATCACCGGTCCTCCCCGTCGGAGTAGTGCACCCAGAACCGTCCGGTGCTGAAGAAGATCGCGGTGATGACCGCGATGGCGAGCAGGAACACCCAGGCCATCGCCGAGGCGTAGCCCATGTTGAGGTCGGTGAAGCCGGTGATGTAGAGGTTCAGCGTGTACATCAGTGTGGAGTCGACCGGGCCGCCGGTGCCGTTGCTGAGCACGAACGCGGCGGTGAAGCCCTGGAAGCCGTTGATGGTCTCCAGCACCAGGTTGAAGAAGATGACCGGGGAGAGCATCGGCAGTGTGACGTTGCGGAACTGGCGGAACCGGCCGGCCCCGTCGACCGACGCGGCCTCGTACAGCTCGGTGGGCACCTGCTTGAGCCCGGCCAGGAAGATCACCATCGGTGCGCCGAACTGCCAGATGGCCAGCACCATGAGCGTTTCGAGGGCCCATTCGGGGTCGTTGACCCACGGTTTGCCGGTGATGCCGAAGAGGCTCAGCAGCGAGTTGAACGCGCCGTCGCGGTTGAACATGTTGACCCAGACGATGGCCAGCGCGACGCTGCCGCCGAGCAGCGACGGCAGGTAGAACAGCCCGCGGAACAGCCCGACACCGCGCCAGGCACGGTTGAGCAGTAACGCCACGCCGAGCGCGGCGGCCAGCTTCAGCGGCACGGCGACCAGCGCGAACGTCAGGGTGACCCGCACGGCGTGCCAGTACGACGGGTCGGTGGTGAACATCCGCTCGTAGTTGGCCAGCCCCACCCACTCCACCTCGGAGAAGGGGGTGAGGATGTCGTAGTTGGTGAAGCTCAGGTAGAGCGACAGCAGCATGGGGACCGCCGTGACACCCATCAGGCCGATGAGCCACGGCGACAGGAAGACGTACCCCGCCAGACCTTCGCTGTGCCGGAAGCGTCCGGGCCCACGCCGTTCAGCGTGGGCCCGGGCGGATCCGGGGCCGCGTCGGGTCGGGTCGGGCGCCGTGGTCAACGCCACGAACAGCTCCTCTCCTCGCCTCGCGGCGTCAGGCGATGGCGGACTTGCACGCCTCGACGAACTGGGCGGCGGCCTCGGCGGGGGTGGCCCGGCCGTACTGCGCGTTCTCGGCGGCCTTGATCAGCTCGGACTTCACCTTGCTGTGCCCCTTGATCGGCACCTGCGGTGACTCGCCGAACTTCTGGGTCAGCTCCGCCTCGACGGCGATGGACTGCTTCATGGCCGGGTCGGTGGTGTCGTCGCTGACCACCCGCCGCAGGTCCAGGTTGGACGGAAGGCCGCGGTCGGTGCCGAGCAGTTTGACCGCCTCCACGTCGTTGTTCAGAAAGTTGATCACGTCGACCGCGACGTCCTTGTGCTTGCTGCCCTTGAACACCGACCAGTACATCGAGGCCCGGGCCCACTGGGCGCTGGGGTCACCGGGGTAGGCGATCACGCCCAGCTCGTCCTTGGTGTTCTTCTTCAGGTCCGGCATCTGGTTGGCCCAGACCCAGGAGGTCGCCGACTTGCCGGTGACCACCAGCTGCTTGGTGACGTCGCTGGAGTTGCCCTCGTGGATGACGTCGGCGGTCGGGGTGGCCTTGCGGTCCCGGGCGCCCTTCCACAGGTCGAACCACGCGGTGACGTCCTCGGCGGTGAAGCCCAGCTCCTTGCCTTTGTAGAGGTCCTTGCCCTGTTGACGCAGCCAGACCCAGAGCGCCTTGTAGTCGGCGCTCGGGTCCTGGGTGCCCGGCACCTTGGTCTTGGCGGTGACCTGCTCGGCCCAGGCGATGTGCTGCTCCCAGCTCATCCCGGTGGTCGGCTCGGGCAGGTTGTGCTTGGTCAGCAGCGTCTTGTTGTAGACCAGACCCTGGGTGTTCTCCCCGGCGGCCAGGCCGGCGAGCTTGCCGTCGACGACGCCGTACTGCCAGAGGCTCTTGGGGAACTTGGAGGTGTCCAGCTTTCCGGACTCCTGGTAGGAGGTCAGGTCGAGCGTGGTGTTGCGGGCCGCGTACTCGGCGAGGTAGTTGTCGTCGATCTGGAACAGGTCCGGCGGGTTGCCGCCGGCGGTGAGCGTGGCCAGCTTGTCGAAGTAGCCCTGGTTGGCCTGCCAGGTCTTCTCGAAGGTCACGTTCGGGTGCTTCTTGGTGTAGAGGGCCAGCGCGTCCTCGGTCAGCTTGGCCCGGGCGTCGCCGCCCCACCAGAAGATGGAGAGCTTGACCGGCGCGTTCGGGTCGGCGGCGCCGCCGCTGTCGTCTCCGCAGGCGGCGGCAGCGAACATCAGCGGTGCGGCGACCGTCACGGCGAGCAGGCCACGCAGCAGGTGCCGCCGGGGCAGCGGGGTACGGTGGGCGCGCCCGACGGGCGTGTCAGTGGTGGGGGGCGTTGCGGGGTGCATGTGCGCTCACTCCTCGGCATTAGGAGGCGACGGCGTCACCGGTGGCCGCAGTCGGGGTGCCCGGGTCCGCAGGGCAATGCGGGCCCGGGCCACGTGGTGCGGCCAGGGGACGTGCCGGTCGGGCGTACGGGCCCGGGCCGGTCGAGTCGCGGATGACCAGGTCGGTCTGGAGCATTACCTGTGCTGTGGTACGACGGACGCCGAGCGCCGTGCCGGCACCGGATCCCCGCGCACCGCGCGGTGACTCGATGTCCTGTTGCAGCAGCATGTCGACGGCCGTCCGGCCGGCGGCCCCGGTGGGTGTGGCCACCGTCGTCAGTTTGGGGCGGGTCAGCCGGCTCAGGGTGATGTCGTCGACTCCGACGACGCTCACCTCCTGCGGCACCCGGACCCCGAGCGCGTCCAGCCCTTCGATCAGGCCGATCGCCATCAGGTCGTTGTAGGCGAGCACCGCCGACACGCCGCTGCGTTGCACCTGCTCGGCGACGGCGGAGCCGCCGACCTCGGTGGGCGCGTTGGGGCCGAGCAGTGTCAGCTCCGCGCCGCCGGCTCGGGCGGCCGCGGTGGCGGCACGGCGCATCTCCCGGTTGGTCCACGAGCTGCGCGGGCCACCGAGCAGCGCGATGCTGCGGTGCCCCAGGCCGACCAGGTGCTCGATCGCCGAGCGGGCGCCCTGCCCGACGTCCATCAGCACGCAGGGCAGGCCGGTCACCTGGCGGTTGACCACGACCAGTGGCACCTCGCGGCTGAGCTGCTCGATCAGGCTGTTGCTCATCCGAGGGCTGCACAGCAGCACTCCGTCCACCTGCTTGGCCAGCGCGTGGACCAGCTCTTCCTCGGCGGTCGGGTCCTCGTTGGTGTCGGCCACGAAGACGTGGTAGTCGCGGTGTCGGGCCTGGCTCTCCGCCGCCTTGATCAGCGGCGGGAAGAACGGGTTGGCGATGTCCGCGATGATCAGCCCGATGTTGTGCGTGCGCCCGGTGATCAGGGCCCGGGCCGCGCGGTTCGGCCGGTAGCCCAGATCCTCCGCGCAGGCCAGCACCCGTACCCGGGTCTCCGGGTTGACCAGGTGCGGCGCGGAGAAGGTGCGGGACACGGTGGAGATGTGCACACCGGACGCCCGGGCGACGTCCCGGATGGTGACTGGCACGGCGGCCCCTTCGTCCGATGTGGTGGCGGTCACGCAGGTGTGGCCCATTAATGCAAACGGTTGCGCCAGTGTCAACGGTCAACGGTTACGGCTTCGTTGCACCGGCGCTCCCCTTGGTGATCTGTTGCCCCCCAAACACCAACAAATGACGCCGATCCCGCTGTCGTCGTTGACGCGATCGGATCGATCGTGATTACTTCATTGCAAACCTTTGCAGCATCACGGAAGGCGACCGCATGTCACCGAGAGCCGCCGCACGGACCCGGTACGCCGTCGTGGGCACCGGCGCGCGGGCCGAGATGTTCGTCCGGGCGCTGGTGCTCGACCACGCCGACACCACCGAGCTGGTCGCCTTCGCCGACATCAACCAGGCCCGGATGGACGCACACAACCGCTGGCTGGGCGAGCTGGGTCACCGCCCGGTGCCCACGTACCCGGCCGGTGACTTCGCGGCGATGCTCGACAAGGAACGCGTCGACGTCGTCCTGGTCACCAGTGTGGACGTCACCCACGACGAGTACGTGGTGGCCGCGCTGCGTGCCGGCCGCGAGGTGGTCACCGAGAAGCCGATGACAGTGGACGTGGCCCGCTGCCGGCGGATCCTGGACACGGTGACCGAGACCGGCGGTCGGGTGACAGTCGCCTTCAACTACCGCTACAACCCGCTGCACGAACAGGTTCGCCGGCTGCTCGCCGAGGGCGCGGTCGGCGAGATCGGCTCGGTGCACTTCGAGTGGCTGCTCGACGTCCGCCACGGCGCCGACTACTTCCGCCGCTGGCACCGCGACAAGGCCACCTCGGGCGGGCTGATGGTGCACAAGGCCAGCCACCACTTCGACCTGGTCAACTGGTGGCTGGCCGCCACACCCGTCGAGGTCTACGCGGCCGGCCGACTCTTCTTCTACGGCGCGGACGGTCGCCGGCACGGCTACGCCCGCGACTACGACCGGGCGCACGGCTCCCCCGCCGCCGCGGACGACCCGTTCGCGCTGCGGCTGGACGCGCACCCTCGGCTGCGCGAGCTGTACCTCGACGCCGAGGCCGAGGACGGCTACCAGCGCGACCGCAACGTCTTCGCGCCCGGGGTGAGCATCGAGGACGACATGGCGGTGCTGGCCCGCTACTCCACCGGCGCCACGATGACCTACCACCTCACCGCGTACGCGCCCTGGGAGGGCTACCGGGTGATGGTCAACGGCAGCCGGGGTCGACTGGAGCTGGACGTGGCCGAGAACGACTTCGTCGACCGGGGCACCGCCGGCGCGGTCAAGGGCGCCGCCCTGCACGGCGCCGAGGCGCCGGCCGAGGGCGGAGGTGCGACGCTGACAGTGCGCCCGTTCTGGGCCCCGCCCCGGCAGATCCCGGTGGAGGGTCGCACTCGGCACGGGCACGGCGGCGCGGACGCCCGGATGACCGGGGTGCTCCTCGGCGGTCAACCCGACCCGTTGGGCCGCGCCGCCACCGCCGACGACGGCGCGTTGGCCCTGCTCACCGGCCTGGCCGCCAACCGGTCCTTCGAGACCGGCCAACCCGTCCGCGTCGCCGACCTGCTCACCCCCCGCTGACACAGGAGACGAGGAGCCCCACCCCGTGCCCACGTTCGACAACACCGATCTGCTCCTGCCGCCCGAACCGGGTCAGCGCGCGCTGGCCCGGGAGCTGTACGCCCTGGCGGCGGCGCAACCCATCATCTCGCCGCACGGGCACGTCGACCCGGCCCTGCTCGCCGAGGACCGCCCCTTCCCGGATCCGGCGCGGCTGCTCATCGTGCCCGACCACTACCTGACCCGGATGCTGCTCAGTCAGGGCGTACCCCCGGCGGATCTGGGGGTGCCCACCCGCGACGGCAGCCCGGTCGAGACCGACGGCCGGGTGATCTGGCGGCGCTTCGCCGCGCACTGGCACCTGTTCCGGGGCACCCCGTCGCGACTCTGGCTGGAGCAGACCTTCCGCACCGTGTTCGGGGTGCACACCCCGCTCGGTCCGAGCACCGCCGACGCCCTCTACGACGAGATCGCGGCCCGGCTCGCCGAGCCGGACTTCCGGCCCCGGGCGCTCTTCGAGCGGTTCAACATCGAGGTCCTGGCGACCACCGAGTCCCCGCTGGACGACCTCGCGCAGCACGCCACACTCGCCGCCGACGGGTGGGGCGGTCCGGGCGGCCGGGTGGTCACCACGTTCCGCCCGGACGACGTGGTGGACATGGAGTTCGAGGGCTGGTCGACGAATGTGGACCGGCTCGGGGATCGGGCCGGTGAGGACACCGGCACCTACGCCGGCTACCTGGCCGCGCTGCGGGCCCGACGCGCCGCGTTCATCGCCGCCGGCGCGACCTCCTCCGACCACGGCCACCCCACCGCGCGCACCCTCGACCTGACCCCGGCCGAGGCCGAGCGGCTCTACGACCGGGGCCGGCGCGGCGAGGCCGACGCCGCCGACGCGGAGGCGTTCCGGGCGCACATGCTCATGGAGTTCGCCCGGATGTCGCTCGACGACGGCCTGGTCATGCAGCTGCACCCCGGCGCGGTGCGCAACCACAACCGGTGGTTGCACGCCCGGCACGGCCGCGACGTCGGCGGCGACATCCCGCAGGCCACCGAGTACGTGCACGCGCTCGCGCCGCTGCTGGAGCGTCACGGCAACGACCCCCGGCTGCGACTGGTGCTCTACACCCTCGACGAGGACACCTTCACCCGCGAGCTGGCGCCCCTCGCGGGCGGGTACGCCGCGCTGCTGCTCGGCGCTCCCTGGTGGTTCCTGGACTCCCCGGAGGTGCTGCGCCGGTTCCGGGAGGCGGTCACCGAGAGCGCCGGTTTCTACAACACCACCGGGTTCGTCGACGACACCCGGGCGTTCTGCTCCATCCCGGTACGCCACGACGTGGCCCGCCGGGTGGACGCCGGCTTCCTGGCCCGGCTGGTCGCCGAGCACCGGCTGCCGTTGGACGAGGCCGCCGAGACCATCGTCGACCTGGCGTACCGGCTGCCCAAGCGGGTCTTCAACTTCGGAGGAAACCACAAGTGACAGTCACCATCACCTCCGTCGAGGTGCACGACGTGCGGTTCCCCACCGCCGCCCGGGGCGACGGCTCCGACGCGATCAACCGGGGTGACTACTCGGCGACGTACGTCCAGCTGGGCACCGACGCCGGCCCGACCGGCGCCGGGTTCACCTTCACCAACGGCCGGGGCAACGAGATCACCTGCGCGGCGGTGCACGCCCTGGCCCACCACGTGCGGGGCCGCACCGTCGAGGAGATCACCGCCGAGCCGGTCGCGTTCTGGCGTTCGCTCAGCGCCGACGTGCAGCTGCGCTGGCTGGGCCCGGAGAAGGGCGTCATCCACATGGCGACCGGCGCGCTCGTCAACGCGGTGTGGGACCTGCGGGCCACCCTGGCCGGCAAGCCGATGTGGCGCTTCCTCGCCGACCTGCCCACCGACGACCTGGTGGCCAGCGTCGACTTCCGGCACATCACCGACGCGCTCACCCCGGACGAGGCGGCGGCCATTTTGGACAAGGGGCGCGACGGGCTGGCGGACCGTCTGGCCACCCTCGAACGTGACGGTTTTCCGTCGTACACCACCTCGGTCGGGTGGCTCGGCTACCCCGACGACAAGGTGCGGGCGCTGACCCGGCAGGCGTACGCCGACGGCTGGCGGGCGATGAAGATGAAGGTCGGTGGCCCGCTCGCCGACGATGTGCGGCGGGCCCGGATCATCCGGGCGGAGATCGGCCCGGACGCGCTGTTGATGATGGACGCCAACCAGGTCTGGGACGTCGACGAGGCGATCACCGCGATGGCGGCGCTGGCCGAGGTGGACCCGTACTGGATCGAGGAGCCCACCCACGCCGACGACATCCTCGGGCACGCCCGGATCGCCCGCGCGGTCGACGAGCTGACCGGCGGGCGGTGCCGGGTCGCCACCGGTGAGGTGGCCGCCAACCGGGTGATCTTCAAACAGCTGCTGCAGGCCGAGGCGATCGGGGTGATGCAGGTCGACGCCTGCCGGGTTGGCGGTGTCAACGAGGTCCTGGCCGAGCTGCTGCTGGCGGCGAAGTTCGGCGTGCCGGTGTGCCCGCACGCCGGCGGCGTGGGCCTCTGTGAGTACGTCCAGCACCTGGCGATCTTCGACTACCTGCGGGTGGGCACCGGGCTGGACGGTCGAATGATCGAGTACGTCGACCACCTGCACGAACACTTCGTCGACCCGGTGCGGACCCGCGGTGGCCGCTACCTGCTGCCCGATCGGCCCGGTTACAGCGCCACCATGAAGCCCGCGGCGATCGCGGAGTTCCGCTTCCCGGACGGTCCGGCATGGCGGTGACCGTCGGGGCCTCCCGGCTCGGCCTGGGCATGCTGCGCCGGCTGCCCGCCGAGGCCCGCCCGCTGATCCGGCCGGGCACCGTGCCGACCGGCGTCGTACACCTGGGGTTGGGCGCGTTCCACCGCGCCCACCAGGCCGTCTTCACCGAGGCGGCGGTCGGCGCGGCCGGCGGTGACTGGGGCATCGTGGCTGTCGCCCCGCGCAGCGCCGCCGTGGTCGAGGCGATCGCCGCGCAGGACAACCTGTTCAGCGTCAGCGCCCTCTCCGCCGCCGGCAGCGCCACCCGGGTGGTGGGCGCCCTGAGCGGCGTCCGGCACGCGCCCAGCGACCCGGACGCCGTGGTGGCGCTGCTCGCCGACCCGGCGGTCCGCGTGGTGACCCTGACCGTCACCGAGAAGGCGTACCAACTCGACCCGGTAACTGGTCAACTGTCCCCGGACTCGGCGCTCGCCGCGGACCTGGCCGGCGGCGGAGCACCGACCACCGTGCCGGGGCTGCTGCTGCGCGGGCTGGCCGCCCGGGCCGCCGCGGACGCCGGGCCGGTGGCCCTGGTGAGCTGCGACAACCTGCCGGCCAACGGTCGACGACTGCGCGGCATGCTCGACCAGGCCGTCGACCGGGCCGGCGGTGTGCCCGCCGGGCTGGTCGAGTGGGTGGCCGGCAACGTCACCTGCCCGGGCACCATGGTGGACCGGATCGTGCCGGCCAGCACCCCGGAGACGATCGAGGCGGCCCGGCGGACGCTCGGCGTGACCGACCTGGCCGCGGTGGCCGCCGAGCCGTACGCGCAGTGGGTGATCGAGGACGACTTCCCGGGCGGCCGGCCCGGCTGGGAGTTCGCCGGGGCGGTGCTCACCGACGACGCGGGCCCGTGGGAACGGTTGAAGCTGCGCGCCCTCAACGGGGTGCACTCGGCCATCGCGTACCTCGGGGCGTTGGCCGGCCGGGAGACGATCGCCGACGCGCTGGAGATCCCGCACCTGCGCGACGTGCTGCGCCGGCTGATCGCCGAGGACGTGGCGGCAAGCTTCACCCCGCCGGACGGGGTCCGGGTGGTCGACTACGGCGAGCAGGCCCTCGCCCGGTTCGGCAACCCGGCGATCCACCACCGCACCCTCCAGGTGGCGACCGACGGTTCGCAGAAGTTGCCGCAACGCGTCCTGCACACCATCGCCGACCTGCGCGCGGCCGGGCGGTCCGGGCGCTGGGGCGCGCTGGTCGTGGCGTCCTGGTTGCGCTTCGCGCTGGGGTACGCCGACGACGGCCGGCCGTTGCCGTTCCAGGACCCACTGGCCGGGCCGATCCGGGCCGCGCTGGACGCCGGGGCGCAGAGCCCGGCGGGCGCGGTCGACGCGGTCTTCGCGCTGCGCGACGTCATCCCGGTGGAGGTGGCCGAGGACGACGAGGTCCGCGCCGACGTGATCGCCTGGCTGACCGCGTTGGAGCGGCACGGCGTCGAGGCCACCCTGGCCGGTGCCCGGTGACCGGGTCGCCCCGGGCCGGTCGGCCGTGAACGGGGCCACGCCGCCGACCCGGGTGGCGGTGATCGGGGCGAACGGGCACGGTCGCTGGCACCGGCGGGTGATCGCGCCCCTGCACGCCGCCGGTCGGCTGCGGTTGGTCGCCCTGGTCGACGTCCGGCCGGTGGAGGACGACCCGGCCGCCCCGGTGCCGCCCGGGGTGGCGGTCTTCACCGACCACCGGGCGATGCTCGCCGCCACCCGGCCGGAGGTGGTGGTGATCTGCACGCCGCCGCACACCCACCTGGCGATCGCCCGCGACGCCCTAGCCACCGGCGCGGACCTGCTGCTGGAGAAGCCGCCGGTGCTGTCGCTGGCTGAGCACGAGGAACTGACCTGGGCGCTGACCGCCGCCGGCCGGGTGGCCCAGGTCGGCTTCCAGGCGCTCGGCTCGGCGGCCCTCACCGCGCTGACCGACGCGCTGGCCGCCGGCCGGCTGGGCACTGTCACCGGCATCTCCACCATCGCTGCCTGGCAACGGCCGGACGCCTACTACGCCCGCTCCCCCTGGGCCGGTCGACGGAGTCTGAACGGCCGGCCGGTGCTGGACGGCGCGCTCGCCAACCCGCTCGCGCACGCGGTGATGCAGTGCCTGGCGATCGCCGAGGCGCTCGCCGGGGCGACGCCCTGGCCGGTCGCGATCGAGGTGGAACGCTACCGGGTCCGGCCGATCGAGGTGGAGGACACCGCCGTGCTGCGGGTCCGGTTCCGCGCCGGGCCGCCGGTGCTGGTGGCGGTGACCCTGGCCGCCGAGGAGTTCGTGGCGGGCGAGGTGGTGGTGACCGGTACGACGGGGCAGGCGGTGCTGGAGTACCCGACCGACCGGTTGCGCCTACCCGGGGACGTGGTGACCCGCCGGGTGCCGGGACGGCTGGGGCTGCTGGAGAACCTGCTCGCCCACCGGCTCGACCCGGCGGGCGTGCCGCTGATCGCGCCGCTGGCGCGTACCGCGCCGTTCACCGCGCTGCTGGACGCGTTGCGGCCCGCGCCGGAGCCCCGGCTGCTCGACGGCGATCTGGTGACCACTCTCGGCGAGGGCGGGGAGCGGGTCCGCCACCTGCGGGGCGTCGTCGACGTGTTGCGCCGGGCGGCCGAGCGGGGGGCGCTGCCGAGCGAGCTGGCGGTGCCGTGGGCGTCCGCCGCGTACCGCGCCGAGCTGGCGGGATAGACGAGACCCTCACCACCGACGAACGGAGCGAGTCGATGCGCAGAATCCTCACCGCTTCCACAGCGGTCGCCATCCTCCTCGGCGCCGCCCCGGCCGCCGCCGCCCACCCGGATGTCCCGTCCGCCGACCGGCTCTCCTGGGCGGCCGGTCACCTCGGCCGGCAGGCGCTGCCCGCGCGGGACGGTTGGGCGGCCGACGGCCCCGGCACCACCGGCGGCTCGGCGGCCACCCCCGACCGGACCCGGGTGGTCCACGACCGGGCCGAACTGGTCGCCGCGCTGGGCGGCGACAACGCCGGCAACGCCACCGACGCCACAGCGAAGCTCATCTACGTCGACGGTGTCATCGACGGCTTCGAAGGACCCGCCGGCACGCCGCTGAGCTGCGCCGACCTGGCCGACCCGGGATACCGGCTGGACGCCTACCTCGCCGCGTACGACCCGGCGGTGTGGGGACGGGTGCCGCCGAGCGGGCCACTGGAGGAGGCCCGGGTGCGCTCGGTGACCAACCAGACCCGGCAGACCCAGATCAACGTCGGGCCGAACACCACGATCATCGGGCTACGCGGCGCTCGACTGACCGGGCTCACTCTCATGATCGACCAGGCGTCGAACGTCATCGTCCGCAATCTGACCCTCGTCGACGCCCGAGACTGCTTCCCCGCCTGGTCGCCGACCGACGGCGAGGCCGGCAACTGGAACAGCCAGTACGACCAGATCTCGGTACGCCGCAGCGAGAACGTCTGGGTCGACCACAACACCTTCACCGACGGCGACAACCCGGACAGCGCCCAGCCGGTGTACTTCGGTCGGCCGTACCAGGTGCACGACGGGTCGCTCGACGTCACGCACACCGCCAGCCTGGTCACCGCCTCGTGGAACCGCTTCACGGGTCGGGACAAGCTGCTGCTGATCGGCTCGTCCAACACCGTCGGCCCGGACGTGGGCCGGCTGCGGGTCACAGTGCACCACAACCTCTTCGACGGCGTCCTGCAACGGCTGCCCCGGGTGCGTTTCGGTCAGGTCGACGTCTACAACAACCACTACCGACTCGGTGGGGACGACTTCCAGTACGCGCTCGGCGTCGGCGTCCAGTCGGCAATCTACGCGCAGAACAACTTCTTCAGCCTGGACGTGACTGTCGACCCGGCGGACCTGATCTACGACTGGGGCGGCACCGCGTTGACCGAGCGCGGCTCCTGGGTCCGTCAGGGCGGTGGGGCGGCCCGGCCGGTCGACCTGCTGGCGGCGCACAACGCGAGCCATGACCCCGACCTGGCCGCGGACGCGGGTTGGACGCCCACCCTGCGCCGCGACCCCGTCCTGCCGGCGCCGCTGGTCCCCCTGCTGGTGGGCCCGCTCGCCGGTGCCGACCGGCTGCCGATCTGACGGCGCGGCGGGCCCGCGACTCGCGGTCGGTTCGGCGACGTACGGGCTCATCGATGTGGTGAAGATCGGCTATAAGTGACGCATGGACTTCCCGCCGCACCTGGGCAGCATGCCGATGCACGCGATCACCGAGATCCACGGCGAACCGGGCCTGCTGGAGCGTTTCCGGTTGGAGGTCCAGCAGTTCGACGACGCCGCCCGGGCGCGGTTGACCGCCGCGCTCGACCTCGCCGCCGAGCTGCACCGCGACGATCGACGCGTCCGGGAGCCGTACCTGAACCACCTGCTGCGGGTGGCGATCAGGCTGATGCACCACTACCAGGTGCGCGACGTGGACGTGATCGTCGCCGGTCTGCTGCACGACGCGGTGGAGGACCACCCGGCCGAGCTGGCCGACGGCGACCCGGGCACCGACCCGACCGGGGCCGCGCTGGCCGCGCTGGCCGCGCTCGCCGCGCGGTTCGGGCCACGGGTGGCCACCCTGGTCGCCGCGGTCACCAATCCGGTGTACGACCCCGAGCGGGACCGCAACGCGCAGTACCGGGAGCACCTGGCGGTCAGCCTGGACCGGGAGCCCTGGGCCCGGGTGATCAAGGTGTCGGACTTCACCGACAACGGGGTGGGTGTGATCCACACGGTCGGGCCGAAGGTGATCTCATCGGCCCGGAAGTACCGGCCGCTGGTGCCGCTGTTCCGGGACCTGATCGGCCGGCCGGACACCCCGTTGTCGCCGGCGGTGAAGCGGCACATCTTCGGCCAGCTGGACCTTGCCGAGGAGCGGTTCAGCGCCATCCTGGACCAGCCCGCCCCGAACTGACCCGTCCCGCGGATCACCCGACCGGGTTCCGTGACAAGTTCTCAGATCTGGGGGGAAGTCTCGGGCATTACGGTTGGTTTTGCGCCAGATGAGAGGAAATGCCCCTCTCGGTTCGTTTTTCGGGCGTGTCACCAATCGAGAGGATTCTGACCATGCGCGACCTTTCCCGTCGTGATCTGCTCAGGGCGACGGCCGTCGGCGCCGGAGCGGTCGCTATCCCGAGCGTGATCGCCGGCAGCTCGGCGATCGCGGCCGACGGTCCCGGGTGGCCCTCCGACACGACGTTCCCCCCGGCACAGCTGACCGGCCGGATCGTCCGCCCGCAGAGCCCCGACTACGCGGAGGCCAGCCTCGGCTGGGACGAGCTGTTCGTGCACTATCCGCTGGTCATCGTCTTCGCCCAGGAGACCCAGGACGTGGTCAACGCGCTCACCTGGGCGCGGCAGCACAACGTCGCGCTGCGGGTACGCAGTGGCCGGCACAACCTGGAAGGCTGGTCGAACGTCGACAACGGCATCGTGATCGACGTCAGCGAGCTGAAGGACGTCCACATCGACACCGCCGCCCGCACGGCGAAGGTCGGCGCGGGGCTCAACCAGTCGGAGGCGGTGACCGCCCTCGGGGAGTACGACCTGGCCGCGACGACCGGCACGGAGGGGACCGTGGGCCTCTCCGGCGCCACCCTCGGCGGCGGCTTCGGCTTCCTCACCCGCTACCTCGGGATGGCCTGCGACAACCTGATCGGCGCGGAGATCGTCGTGGCGGCGGGCGCCGACGGGGCCAAGGTTCTCGAGGTGGACCCGTGGAACTACTCGGACCTGCTCTGGGCGCTGCGCGGCGCGGGCAACGGCAACTTCGGGATCGTCACCTCCCTGACCTACAAGGTCGCTCCGCTCACCAGCGTCGCCTACCTGCAGGTGACCTGGCCCGGTCTCGGCGACCTGCACGAGGTCTTCGACGCCTGGCAGCGCGTCGCACCCTTCACCGACCCCCGGCTCGGCAGTCAGGTCGAGGTCCACCCGGATGAGATCCTGCTGTTCGCGGTGCTCGCGGAGGGATCCGAGGCGGAGGCCAGGAAGCTGCTGGCGCCGATCCTGTCGATCGGCAACCCCACGG
The DNA here is from genome assembly GCF_040608575.1 of Micromonospora sp. NPDC005171. Taxonomy (NCBI): domain Bacteria; kingdom Bacillati; phylum Actinomycetota; class Actinomycetes; order Micromonosporales; family Micromonosporaceae; genus Micromonospora; species Micromonospora sp. NPDC005171. The sequence goes on from NZ_JBEXIM010000030.1 coordinate 23,323, forward strand.
TCACCGTGCAGATCGGCAACTGGGGCGACGTCTACGCCGGCTTCCAGATCCCGAACGAGGACGAGCCCGCGAAGTGGAAGTTCTTCTCCCAGTTCACCCGCGAGCCGTTCCCGGAGAAGGCGGTCAGCATCGTCCGTGAGTTCATGGAGAAGGCGCCCTCGCCCGACAGCAACTTCTTCACCCAGGCCTTCGGCCGGGGAGCCCAACAACAGGAGCCCTTTGGCCGCTCGGCGTTCCCGCACCGCGACGCGCTCTTCTACTCGGAGCCCGGCGCGGGCTGGGGCACCCGCGGCGAGCCCGACAGCGACGATGCCATCACCCCGATCGCCCAGACCTGGATCGCCGAGTTCAGCCAGGCGCTGCGGCCCTACGTGGACGGCGCCTACGTCAACGTGCCGAACATCGGCATGGCCGAGTGGGAGAAGGCCTACTGGGGGCGCAACTTCCCCCGACTGCGCAAGATCAAGGCGAAGTACGACCCGCACAACGTCTTCCAGTACGAGCAGAGCATCCCGCCCGCGACGCACTGACCCGGGCTGACCGGCGGTGCGGGTGGCACCCGTCCGCACCGCCGGGCCACCAACCTCGTGCCCGGGAAGCTCGTGCCCGGGAGGGAGGCGCGCCCCGGCGGCCGTCACCCACCGTGAGATGCCGCCCCCGTCGCCGACAGCAGGCTCGAATCGCCGGTCAGGACGGCGCGGTCTCGTTGAGGACGACACGCAGCGGGTGTGGGGCGCTGGTGGCGAGGTCGCCGAGCACGGCGAGCAGCAGACCGTACTGATCGGACGGCTCGTCGACGAGCAGTTGGCCGGCGTCGGTGATCAGCAGGGTGAGCGGACCGGCGTCGAGCCGGTCCCGGAGCACGTCGGAAAGGGCGTCCCAGGTCTCCCCCAGGTACGCCGGCAGGGCCAGCACGGCGGCGAGCGCGGCGAAGAACCCGGCCCTGGTCCGCGTCGTCGCTCCGGCCAACACCACCGCGCCGGGCACGTCGAGGCCGGCGTCGTGGCAGACGGTCAGCCAATCGGGCACCCGACCCGCGTGCTCGTCGACCATGACGTTCCTCCTGATCTGACCGGTACGACGCCGCAGCGGGGCCGACCGACCGAGGCCGGCCGGCCCCCAGGTCGGTCAGAGCCGGTAGAAGTCGGTGTAGTGGTTGGGCGAGAACCAGGTGACCCCGGTGCTGCGGTTCACCACGATCCGGTACGCGTCCCGGGCGGCGCCCTGGGTGCGCGGGTACACGTCGTACTCGTAGTAGGTGGCGTTGGTGGGCAGTTGACCCTCGTAGTTGTAGAACTGGCCGCCGGCGAAGTTGGACTTTCCGCCGCTCCAGGAGTACCAGCCTCGGCTGGTCGGGAACCCCTTGGCGGACCAGCCCGAACGGGCGGTGCGGGCGTCCGCGCAGCGGCTCATGGTGCAGGAGCCGTAGACCGACGCCGAGGCCGGGTCGGTCAACCGAGGGGAGACCACGGACGGGCCGACCAGCGCGGCGGCGACCATGGCGAGGAGCAGGGCGAGGGTGGTGGTACGCCGGCGGATCGCGCCGAGCGTGGCCAGCGGGGACACGAGGGTGGACACAGGCTGCCTCCAGACCATCCGATCCATTGATCCGCGTGATTGTCGGACCGGACCCAGTCTCACCGCTGCCGGTCGACGACAACACCCCTCGGCACCCCAACTGCTCCACAATGTTCGGTTAACCCCGGATGATCATCTGCCTCGGCGCGCCCGATCGGGAGCAGCGGCCGACCCTCACACGACGTTCGGACGATCACCAGGGGCTGGCGCGATGTCGGTCCGGCTCGGCCGTCCCACCGTCGACGACGCATGGCCTGGTTCGTGTCGATATGCGGTCTGCTCGGTGACGGCGTGGCGGCGGGCATTTCGGTCACCGGTTGTTAGCGTGAAATGCGGATCCGTGACCGTGGAGGGGTGCCATGACGGACGCCCCCGACGGGAGGCCGAGGCCAGCGGACCAGTGGCGACACCGGGGCGTGCGAGGGTTGACCATCGCCCGCGACGCCGGTGTGCGCGGCTGGCGGTGGTGGGCCCGAAGTTGGGATCGGCTGGTCGCCGCGCTCCAGGACGAGGCACCTGTCGGCTCCGCTGCCGCGCCGTCGCCCTCCGGTCCACTCGTCGAACAACGCGACGCGCCCCGACTGATCGCGGTCCCCGCACGCGGTTACGTGTACTCGTTCTACATCCGCGCCACGTTCGCCTGGTCGTCGCCGGCGAGCCTGCGGTCCGAAGTGCTGAGCTGGTACGTGCAGTACTTCCAAGCCAACGCCGTCCAACGGCTGACCCGGCTCGCCGCCGACGCCGCCCGGGACCTGCCCCCGCACCGGGCCGGCGACCTGGAGGTGGCGTTGCAGCGGGCGCTCGCCGAGGACCCCCTGTGGCACTACCAGCGGGGCGACATCACGCTCACCTGCCGCCCCGACGCCGCCGTACGACTCGACGAACGGATCATGCCGGCGCTCCAGCCGCACGTCGACCGCCTGGTCAAGCTGGAATACCAGTTCGACGAGCAGATCCGAAAGGCCCGGTACGCCGAGGAGTTGAGCCGCCAGTGGGCGACGATCCTCGATGACCACGCCGACGACCACGACCTGGCCGACGCCCGCGACCACCTGCTCGCCGCGCAAAGAGAAGCCGCACGCTGGATAGCCGAACTCCTCCACCGCCACAACGAACACCCCACCGACCCAGCGAGCGCGCCACTGATCCCGCCCCAGCAAGGCCGCGACACGCCCCTCCCATCGCCCTGACGCCACGCTTCCCGTACCGTCTGCGCCCATCCTCCGGTGCCGCCGATCGGCCAGATCAGCAGGTAGTCAGGCACGAGTGGTCAGGACTGCCAGCGTTCGGTAGCGACGACATGATGACCGCGACGAGTAAGGTGGCCCCCGAACTCCCGTTGCGCCCCGGACAGACCGTGGACCAGCATCACCTGGTTGGCCGCGACGTCGTCAGTGATGGCGGCCAACCCCTGCCGATCGGCATGCGCAGACAGGCCGAACTTTGCTACCCGCGCCTTGACTTCGAAGTCCTGTGAATCGAGCGCGAAGGTGGAGTTATGACCTTCGGCCAACTCGAGCAGTGCCGCCCCGGGCGACTCCTCGTCCTGGTGACCGGCGAGCAGCAGTGCGGAAGTCGGATCAGGCAGGATCGATCGAGCCCATTGGACTGCGGGACCAGCGGTCAGCATCCCAGATGTCGTAACAATGACACCCCGCCTGAATGACGTGATGAGCTGCCGACGCTTATCCGGCGGCACCTCCCGGACCTGGTCTCCGTAAATCTGCAACGGACGGTCCCCTTCAGCGGTCTGCTGCTCATAGATACGGGTGATCTGCTTGGCCATGCCGTCGAGCAGGACCGGCACGTCGGGCAGACGGTTGCGCAGCGTCATCGCCACCTCCTGCGCTCGGCCCAACGCAAAAGCCGGCACAAGCACTCGCCCACCGGAGGTGACCGTCTCCAATACCGTGGCTAGGAAGTTCTCCACTTCCACATCCCGGTGGGACCGTCGCTGACAGTAGGTGGATTCGATGACAAGCAAGTCTGATCCGCGAGCGGACTGTGGGACAACGAGACCCGACACCGTGGCCTGGGCAAGGTCCGAAACATCACCGGTCACCGTCACGCGGCTCGAGCCGGCCGCAACAACGACACCGGCCGCGCCGAGAATGTGGCCTGCCGGGAAGAGTTCAATGGTTACGCCATCGGCGACCTCGACGACTCTGCCGTACCCAACCGGCCGGAGACGGTGCTGGGCAGCGACGACGTCGCTCTGACTGTACGGCGGCATCGTGGACGACTGACTGTACGACAGATGCTCACGGGCGACTCGATCGAACACCTTGACCGAGTCCGCCCACATCGTCGGCAACAGCGCCGCAGTTTCTGCCGTGCAGAACACGGGCAGGTTGGCATGTTCGACAGTCAGCGCCGGCACGTATCCGGCATGGTCGTTGTGCGCATGCGTCACCACGATCGCATCAAGGTGTCCGGATCGTGCGATGTCTATACCCAGCGGCCCGACCCGGTCGAGCGGCTGCCTGGGACGCAGGCCGACATCAACGAGTATGCGTACGTCTCCAACTTCGACGAGCATGCAAGATCCGCCGATCTCGCTGCCGCCGCCCAGTGGGGTAAGCGACATCTCCCGCTGACGACTGATCGCATGTCGATCAGTTATTGGCTGTGCGGGTGCCCGGATCACGTCCAGCACGGCGAGAAACGCGTGAATCGCAATATTGGCGTCGGCCAGGGCCCCAGTCAGGCGGTCACGGTTCGGATCAAGGTTCGCTGTGTCGGCAGGTTCGCCTGCCAGTTGCTCCTGATCCCGGGGATCGGTGTCCGGCGATACGACCACATCCGCCGGCCGCAGGACGCTGGCAAGGAGTTCAGCGGCGCTCATCACATCGGTCGCGAGGGTGGCCGAGCGTTGGCGTTCAGTCCCGAGCTCCGCGCGCAGTGACTCGATGATCGCCAGCGCCTCATCCCGGTCGGTGATGGCCGCGCGCAGATCCCGGAGGGCGGCATCGCGCTCCCGAACTGCCCACTCGAGTTGCCCTCGCGCCCGGTCGCGAGCCGTACGCGCCTCGGCCAGATCTCGTGCCGCCCACCCGGCGCGGCGCTCCTCGACGGTTGCCGCAGGCTTGGGAATGCGCTGGGTCTTCGCTGCGGGCCGTTTGCCCTTCGACGGCTCCTGACCGAGTATCGACGCAGCTGTCCCGGCGACTGCCCGATCCAGGTCAACTAATTGGCGCACCAGGGCGACGTCACCGGCGAGTTCGGTCTCGTACCGCTCTGCCAGCTCGGCGCGTAGTGGATCGAACCGGGCTATGAACAGGAGCATCTGGGCCGCGTTCGCGGCGGCGAACCCGGCCACGTCGATGTCCTGCCCCGCATAGGGCGGGGACTGAAGGATGACTTGTGCGGCGTCATGGACCAAGGCGTCGAGGAGTTGGCGCGGCGCTCTGGTCATTCCCGCGCAGTCCTCGCGGCAGCGGCCATCACAGGCTCGACGAGCAGTTGGCCGTCCTCCGCGTTACTGACCAGCAGACCTAAGGTCCGCAACACCTCGACGACGTCTACTGTCGACCTGTAACCGGCTTCTTGAAGGCGGTACGCGGCAAGCCAGTCGGCTTCGGTGTCGCCTGACTCGCCGTGCATGGTTAGGTAGTCGGCAACGGTGTCGACGTCGGCGCGGTCGGCGCCGAACTCGGAAACCAGGAACCGCCACGCCTCTTGCAGCACCCTGTCGGATCGCACCCCGGAATAGACCACGAGCGCCTCGGCGTTGACCGGGTCGGCCAGTTGAGCACGCAGCTTCCCGAGCGGATCGCTGCGGGTGTAGGGGTCTTGCTCTCGAGACAAATCCTCGACGACCTTGTTGACATTCACCGGCCAGCCCCCGGTCACCGCGAGCAGTTCGCTGCGAGATGCGTCATCCTGGAACGGCAAGGTGGTGTCGGTGAGCCAGAGTCGCAGATCAGTGCGGTCATAGCGGCGCAAGCCCGTGATCCCCGAAGACGCGTCTGATTCACGTGCCGCAACCGGCCACAGCGGTGCCTGTACCGGCGATGTCAACAGCACAACTCCGAGCGTGCCTCCGGAATGCGCGGCGATCAGTTCCCTCGCTGTCCGCCAGGCACCATGAGCGCCTTCAAGCGACACCGTCGTCAAATCGACGAGCACCACAGCATGCCCGCCGGCGGCCCGAAGTGTCGCTTGCTGGCACGCGGTGCGCAGAGAGGTCGCCGTTGCCTCACGGATGTGGCTACGACGACTGCCCGACGCGGCGTTGTCGTACTCAGCCTTGAGAGCACTGATGCAGCGTTCCAAAGTCAGTGCCGCCGAGCCTGCGATCACGCGCACCTGACTGCGAGCCGCGAGCAGGTCGGCGATCTGCTGTGAGTTCAACGGCGCACGCGTTGCACTCCTGCCGAAGGCTGGCCGCATCAGGCTGCCGTCGAAGCTCTCCGGAAGCGGCGTCGACTCGGCCTGTTCCAGGAATTCGTCGACCTCGTCACGGGACCCGAGCAGGTCCAGCACATTCGGCGTCCGCAGGCGGTACGCACCGTTGGCGTAAGCCAAGACGCCCAGGTCGACACACTCGTCGAGCAGCGCCCGGAACTCGCCAGTGCGGACGTCTTCGGCGGCGAAGCCCTTGGGCCACCACTGTTCGCACTCCGAGCGCAGCTGGGCAGGAGTCAGAGATGCTGCGGCACCGTGAGCATGAGCGGAGAACGCAACGCTGTACGCGATGATTTTGTAGCGTGGGTCGAGGTTTAGGGTCCAGTCGAATCGCTTCCGGAACGAGGTACGCAGGGAGTTGTCAGCCCATACCGCTTCCACGTCGTCACGCGTCACCATCTGAGGCGGGGCTCCGTCGGGCAGCGGCGTCCGCTGCAGGTCACGCAGCAACTGAGCCCCGAACAGCTGGATCAGTGCGGGCTGGTTGTTCGCAAGGGCCAAGACGCGCGAGGCGTCGTCATGGTCGGCGAACTGATAGCCGAGGGCTTGCAGGGGCCGGCTGAGTAGATCGTACGCGGGCTGGGGAGCGAGGGGCCCGACGCAGACCGGGTCGCCAAAGTGCGCGAGCGGGTGATTTGCCAGCCGCTCGAACCGAGCCGTTTGGTGCAACCCGGCGAACACCACCTTCACCGCCCGCCCGGTCACCTCCATCAGTTCCTTGAAGTGCGTGACGTGGGTGAAACGACCATCGGTGGCATCGGCATCAAGGAAGGAATCCGATTCGTCCAGCAGCACCAGCAGTTGCCGGCCCGACTTGCCGGAAATCCATCGGGCGACCTGCCTGGTGAGGGCTGAAGCGACATCGCCGGACGGAATGTCTCGGGAGACGATGCCCTTGTCCGCTAGCTGCGGCCAGAGGGCGGTCCACACCGCGTCGACCGGGTTCGCCTGCCCAACCCGGTAGATAGATTGGTAGACCGCATGCCGAGACTCACCGTCGTCGAATTCGCGCGCGGCAGCGCGCAGCAGTGCAGACTTGCCCAGCTGGCGCCCACCGTAGACGATGCAGGAACCCATCATGTCCACGACCTTGTCGCGTTCCTCGGCGCGCCCGTAGAACATCTCTTGCGGCACCAGACCGGCGACGTCCGGCGTGAACGGCGTCGCCGAGGTGAACGGCAGTGTGATCGCCATGGTGATGTCGCGCCCGGGCTCCGGTTGCGCGACGAGATACGCGAAGGCAGCCTCGTCGATGACCGCGGTCACTGGAAGCTTGCGGCCGTTGCGAAACTCGTGGGCCAACTCGCGACGCGCCGCCAGGTCGAGCGCACCGAAGTACAGCACGACGACCGAGTGGTCAGCAGGTTCGGCACGCAGCAACTCGACCAGTTCTGGTGCTGTCGGCGAACGCCACACCGCCAACACTCGAAGGCTGTTGCCGGACGGGCTGATCGCGCTGCCGAAGGCGGGGATTAATGCCCGTCCCGCAGTGGCTCGCACTCCACTGAGATGCATCCAGGAGGATCGGCCGGCGGCTTGACCGCGCCGAGTGCTCGGCGTGTCAGCGGTGTCGACGAAGAAACCTAGCTGCTCCAGCACCGCCTTCACGTGGCCGAGCTTGGCGTCCAACGATTTTGACTCGGATAGGGCGGTCCACTGCCCGATGCGGCTTGCGGCGTTCTTGAGTCGACCGTTCTGGGACAGGTCGATCCTCGCGGCGCTCAACGCCTCGCTGAGGGCTCCTTCGGTCGGATTCCGCCCGTCGTCCATGGCCCGCCTCAACTCGACCAGAGGTGACGGTCGCGCGTTGCTGAAGGACCTCGAGAACAGAGCAGGAAACTTTGGGTAGAACAGTCGAAGGTGCTGGACATCGTCACGCGGTCCAGGCAGGCTCCGTCCGCTACGAACAGTCTCGAGATATTCGTTGGCGGTGGTCAGGTCGCCCTCGTTGATGCGGCCTGCGATGCGGAAGTGCACACCCTCGGCCAGCGTGTGTTCTTCGAGTTGCTCTCGCGCCGACGTAATCGCCGCTTGGACCACCTGCGCCCGCTCTTGCTCAAGCTCTGCCGCACTGCGGAGCATGACGTCGAAGTCACGTCGCAGCCCACGCGCTCCCGTGGTGTAGGCGCGGGCACGTGATGAGAGGTCTGCCCACTGGTCGGCAGTCATCCGCCCGAACCGCCGGTCCGAGTCGATGGATCCGGCGAGTTTTGCGACGTAAGCGTCGAGTTGCTCGGTGGACTCGATGACAGCGCGGTCACGGGCAGCCGAAAGTCGCTGGGCCAGCTGCGGGTCGGTCGGGCGTAGAGCGTCAATGAGGATTTGGGTGCCGACCTGGTCGTGCCGCGACGCGCGTCGGTCAAACACCTCGGTCCAGCCAGCGGCGCCCCTTTGCAGGGCCTCGACGGCAGCGGCGACGTCGCCGACTGTCACCTCGCGGGCTGGCTTGAGCTTCGCCGTGAGCGGGAGGTCCGGAGCCAACGCAAGCGCACTCCCGATCAGTCGATCGGCCGGCACCTCCGCCCCGCTGAGCGTGATCGACCCGTCGAGGAGTTCGAGCGACTCGGTCAGCAGCGCCAGTCCAGTTTCGACGGCGGCGTCGCGGATCACGTCGCCGGACCTGCCTCGCACCTGCAACTGCGCGAGTGCCTGGGCACGCACCCCGTTAACTCGCACCCTCAGGTCGGCCATTGGATCAGCCATCCAGGTGCCAGCTGCCGGTGCGGTCAGGCTCTCGGTTGCCTCGACCCAGCGGGTGAGCAGGTCGGTGACGTCGTTAGTCCAGTCGAGAATCTTGTCCCGCGCACGCGCCTCGATTCCCCGGCTGCGTTTGGCGGAGGCGACGCGGCGGGTGTCCCTGTCGAGGGCAGCCGAGAGACTCGACTTCGAACGCAATTCGCGGACCCGGCTCCGCACGGCGTTCACCTGTTCAGGGTCCCGTGAACCGTCGGCAACGGCGGTCAACGATTCGCCAAGGTAGCCGCCGGGAGCCATCCACGCCTGCCACAGCTCGGTCGCGGCCTGGTATCGGATCGTCCGGGACGGCGCGGACTGAAGCATCATGCGGGCCTCACGAGCGAGTGACGCGTGGATCTGCTCGGCCTCGGCTGCCTCGGCGATGGCGTCAGTACTGCGCGCGGTGAGGTAGGCACCGTTGTAGATGGCACCAAGTAGGGCCTCGGTGAGTTCTTCCACGGAGGGGCCAGACTTCACGATGCTGCTAGTCAGATCACGCAGAGGTCCAGCGGCACCTGCAGTCGGCGACAACAGCCCCGCCCGGACGGACGCGGCATAGACCAACATTTGAATGTCATGACGATCACGGAGCACGTCCGCATCGAGCTGACGAACGGTGTCGGCGAAAGCTGCGGCATTGGCTCCGGCTGACGTCCGCATCGCGGCTGCATACGCGACAAGCCGGTGCGCGGCGATGATCGGCGCGGGTGCGCCGAGCGCCGTCAGCAGCCAGGAAGCGAGCGCGAGGTGCCCCTCGCGCAAGAGTGACGCATACAGGACGTCAGCCTTCGCTTGTGGATCCGACTCGCCCTCGCCCTCAGTGTCGGGTTTGGGGTCGGGGTCGGCACCATCGTCTGCGGCTGCGACGGTCGCTGAAGGTGCCACACGTTCAGAGGTGGAATCGCCGGCGGTTGAAGCGGGCAAAGTCAGATCGAGCCCGGCGATAATCTCGTCGAGGCCTATCGCGTCCGATTCATCCGGCGAATTTCGCACCGCGGATGCGGCGAGGTCGAGCGGCGGCGAGTCGTCCTGCTCGGCGCCGTTCTGGTCAGGTCCAACGTCGTCGCCTCGTTCGTCGCCTTCTTGGCTCTTGTCAGTGAACGCCAACGCGCCCAACGTCGCGACCGTGACCAGGAGGGACAAATGAGGAAGCCCAGTCTGGACAACCCGCGCCTGCTCGGCACTGCGCGCCGGGTCACTCGGCCCGATCTCGATCGCGCTGACTAGTGCGTCGAGACCAGCCAGGACAGCGGCATCGGTATCGGCGTCGACCGTCGAAGCGAGGTGGGAGACCTGAGCAGCCTCAGCGCTCGCGTACTCCGGCGTGCTCAGAGAAGTAAGCCGACGAATCCGGGTCAGCAAATTCTGCGTCGACGCCGCAGCGAGCCGGTCGTCGAGGCGCATTCGCGCCTCCTCGATCGTGAGGGGAGCAGGGTCGCCGGTGGCGGTAGCTACCCGATCCAACAGGGCTTTAATGGTTTGCGCAAGCCCGACAATCCGTTTGAGTTCAGCATCCGGTGGCGCCGCACCCGCTTCAAGCGCCCGCACCAGCGCCGGGAGGTCGTCACGCCGGACGTCCACAAGAGCGGCTTCGACGCTGTCACACTGCTCGACGGTAACGGCCAAGTCTTGCGGCGGCGCCTCCACTTCATAGTCGAAGGCGTTCGGACCCGACGGATTGCCTTCCGCCGGATCAACCTCGTCAGCATCCGCCGTCGACATCGACGGATCCGGTGCGGTCGGGTCCAAGCTACCGTCTCGCTGCAGTCCGACCACGACATCTATGAGGTGGCTGAGTGATGCGGGTTGTTCCGGCAACGATGGAACGCGTTCCCGGACCTGCTGCCACACCTCGATTAGCAGATGACGCTGCTCGTCGCTCCAGCCCTGTGGCGGGTCGGCGACGAGCCAGCCCAGCGCCGCGACCGAGCCCGCATGTCCGCTGCTCACCATGGACGACCAGATGGCGGTGCGGGCCCTCGGCGTCGATCCGAATTGCCCGCTGTCGAGCAAGGGATACCGGATCTCGGCGTCGCTCAAGAACCTCAGTTGGGCCGGCTCTGCCGCAAGCAGCCCGGCGAGTTCCCTCTCGGTCAGCCGGGCGGTGAGCGCGGCGGCACCCACGCCATGGTGTAGCGCACTGTGCAGAGCGTTCGCCGCACCCTGCTCGTTCGCACGCGCCAGCCACGACCGCATCGACTGGGCTACCACGGCCATCGGAGCTCCGTTTCGAACCTTCAGCAGGCGCTGGAGGTTCGACATCCCCGCCCCAGAGAGCAGCCGGAGTTCTGCTGCGAGTTCCTCGGTCGGAAGGTCGTTCGCCGCCGACTTCGCCAGGTGGGCGCGTCGGAACTCGCGCACCTCACTCTCGCTGAGCGACTGATGCGCCCCGGCGTCCTCATCCGCGCGGTCGAAGGCGTAATCACCTTGGCCCGAGGTCGTCAGCAATGGCTCTCCTCGTTCGCGCCGAACAGGTAACGAATGCCCAGCCCCAGTGCGGCAGGTGAGCCGCCCAGAAGATTTGTGAAACACCATTGCACTCTTCGACATGCCGGTCCAGCCCGGAGGCTGGCGAGGTCGTGTCCGGTTGGGTTTCGATCATGGAATTCGTCCGTTCGGCGTTAATGCCTTGCCCTTACGGCTGCGGCGGGGCCGCTACCGGTCCGGCAGCGATGCCGAACGCTCCTACCCATCGCCACTCGTTGTCGAAGCGCAAATAACGCAAGAGCCATACGTTCGTACGCGCCCCGTGCCCAGCGAGTCGGTGTCGATGTCAAACTTGCCACCCGATTCGTGCCGAAGGCTCGGAGGCCGGCCTCCCAACGCGGACCTCTCAACACCGGTCAGCACGCCCCCGAAGGTGTTCCACCAACCTCGCCGCTCAGAATCCCTTGAGAGTCCACTGTGGCGTCGGGCGCCTTGCCGAACCGTCGTGAGTGCTCGGAATCCCGCCCCCTCAGGGCAGGGAACACGTCAGGACGGGACGTCGCGGTGGCGGAAGGCGGCCACGCCGACGACGAGCAGGGCCGCGGCCACCGCCGCCAGCACCACCAGGGGAAGCGCCGCCGGGTCGACGGCGGGCACGGCCGGCAGGTGGGTGTACGGCGAGACGTTGAGCGCGGCCTGCGGCAACTCCAGCACCGCGCCGAGCTGCCCCAGGAGCAGGAAGACCAGCAGGGCCGTCCAGGACAGCACCACCGACCAGCGGGGCAACAGCCCGAAGATCGCGGTCACCACCCCGGCCACCACGAGCAGGGCGGGCAGCCGCAACAGCGCGGCGCCGCCCAGCTCGACGGCTTGGCCGAGCGGGTCTCCGGTGACGATGCCGTAGCCGAGGCCGGTGGTCACGCCGGCGAGGAGCAGCAGGGCGACCGCGCCGAGCGTCGCGGCGAGCACCTGGGTGCCGAGCCAGCGGGTGCGGCTGACAGCCGTGGCGAGCGCTGCCTCCAGCACTCCGTCGGCTTCGTCGCCGCGTACGCGCAGCAGGGCCTGCACGACGTACGCGCCGATGGTCAGCGCGAAGAGGCCGAGCATCGCGGTCAGGTACGCCTTGATCAGGTCGTCTCCGCCGCCCATCGCGTTGATCGCTTCGGCGGCGGCCGGATTCGCGTCGATCATGTCGTTGAACTCGTCGGCGGCGACGCCCATGGGGAGGCCGAGCGCCGCCACACCGACCGCCCAGCCGAGCAGCGTGCCGCGCTGCATCCGCCAGGCCAACCCGGTGGGGCTGAGCAGCCGTGGCGCGCCGGTGGCCGGACCGCGTCGGGGGGCGATCAGGCCGGCGCCCAGGTCGCGTCGCTCGGCGAGGGCGTACGCCAGCGCCACCCCGGCGAGCAGCAGGACGACGGGCAGGGCGAGCACCCACCAGCGTTCACCGTCGAAGGCTCGCACCTGGTTGCCCCAGCCGAGCGGGGAGATCCACGACGGCCAGGCGCTGCGTACGCGGGTGCCGTCGGCGCTCTGTTCGCCGAGCACGTCCCCGGCGGCGCGCAGCACGAAGGAGAGCCCGACAGTGGCGGCGGCGAGCGCGTTGGCGCCGCGTGCGGTGACGGAGAGCTGGGCGGTGACCGCGGCGATCGCGGTGAAGGCGACCCCGACGCCGCCGATCGCGGCCGCTGCCGCGACGGAGCCGGCGAGCGGCAGACCGGCGCCGACAAGCGCGACCGCCAGCAGGGCGGCGGCCATGGCGTTCGCCGCGACGACGACGAGCAGCGCGGCGGTGAGCGGCGCGTACCGGCCGACCACGTTGGCGCCGAGCAGTTCGGCCCGGCCGGTCTCCTCGTTCTGGCGGGTGTGCCGGGTCACCGCGAAGGTGCTCAGCAGCGCGACGATCAGGGCCAGCGTCACGTACGTCTCGGCGACCACCACGGCACCGAGGTCGGTGCCGTGGATGGGGCCGTTGAAGGCGCGGGCGACCAGGCTGGACGCCGAGGTGGTGGCGTAACCCAGCCGGGCCTCCTGGTCGGGGTAGATGCCGGCGACGCTGCTGGCGAGGGCATAGCCGAGCAGGGGTGTGCCGAGGATCCAGATGGCGAGGCGGATCCGGTCGCGGCGTAGCACGAGCCGGGCCAGCCGGGTAGTGCCGGTGAGGGCGCTCACCGGGCACCGCCCTGCGGGGCCTCAGCGTGCGCATCGGCGTCCGAGGCGCCAGCGGCCGGAGGGTCCGAGGCGCCGGCGGCGGGATCGTCCGCGGCGCCGGCGTCCGAGGCAGCGACGGCCGGGTCGTCGCCGTAGTGGCGCAGGAACAGCTGCTCCAGGGTGGGTGGCGTGCTGGTCAGCGCGCGGACGCCGAAGCGGATGAGCTGGCCGAGCAGCGCGTCGAGGTGCGCGGGGTCGACCTCCAGGTGGGTACGGCCGTCGACCTCGTGCACGTCGTGCACGCCGGGCAGCGCGTCCAGTCCGGTGACCGGGCGGGCGGTCTCGACGGTCACCGCCGTCCGGGTGAGGTGGCGCAGCTCGGCGAGGGTTCCGGATTCGACGGTACGGCCCTCGCGGATGATGCTGACCCGGTCGCAGAGCGCCTCGACCTCGGCGAGCACGTGGCTGGAGAGCAGCACCGTGGCACCGGCCTGCTTGACCCGTCGGACCTCGTCCTGGAACACCGCCTCCATGAGGGGGTCGAGGCCGGACGTCGGCTCGTCGAGCACGTACAGCTCCACCGGGGAGGAGAAGGCGGCGACGATGGCGACCTTCTGCCGGTTGCCCTTGGAGTAGGTGCGGCAGCGGCGGGTCGGGTCCAGGTCGAAGCGGTGCAGCAGCTCGTCGCGGCGACGCCGGTCGAGGCCGCCACGCAGCTGGCCGAGCAGGTCGATGGCTTCCCCGCCGGTGAGGTTGGGCCAGAGACTGACGTCGCCCGGCACGTACGCCAGCCGGCGGTGCAGGCGGACCGCGTCGCGCCACGGATCGGCGCCGAGCACCTGGGCGTCGCCGGAGTCGCGGCGGAGCAACCCGAGCAGGATGCGGATGGTGGTGGACTTTCCGGAGCCGTTGGGCCCGAGGAAGCCGTGCACCTCCCCCTGCTCGACGTGCAGGTCCAGCCCATCGAGTGCCCGGATGGCGCCGAACGTCTTGACCAGGTTGCCGATCGAGATGACGGGCATGGCCCCTCCTGCCGTTGGCTGCGTCGACCGTCTCCACTCTACTGACCGCCGGTCAGTCGAATCAACGGTGGATCGTGCCCACCGGTCAGGGCGTCGCTAGGCTGGCTGGCATGACCGCCGATCCCGCGGACGACACCCGCACCCGGATCCTGCGCGCCGCGCTCGACCTGTTCGCCGAACACGGCTACCAGCGCACCTCGTTGCGTCAGATCGGCGAGCGGCTACGGCTGACCAAGACCGCGATCCTGTACCACTTCCCGACCAAGGAGAACCTGCTCGCCGCCCTGGTCGAGCCCCTGGTGGCCGACCTGGAGGCGCTGCTCGACTCGGCCCAGACTCAACCCACCGAGCTGGCCCGGTGGACGGTGCTGGAGGGCTGGGTGGACATCATGCTCGCCCATCGCCGACCGCTCGGCATGCTCTTCCACGACATCGCGCTGATCGGCCGGGGCGACACGTACCACCGCTTGATAGTGATCGCGATGCGGGCCAACGACCTCATCGCCGGGCCGGACGCCGGGCGTCGGGAGCGGGTTCGGGCGGTGCAGGCGGTTTCGGCATGCAGTGATCCGATCGTCTTTTTCACCGACGTGTCGGACGAGGTGCTGCGCGCCGACATGCTCGACGGCGTACGCCGACTGCTGGCCCCACTGCCCGCGGACGCGGCAGCCCCACTGCCTACGGACGCGGCAGCCGCGCCGCCCCCGGACGCGGCAGCCGGGCCGCACGCGGACACGGCAGCCCGGTCGCACGCGGACACGGCAGCCGGGGCGCGCGCCGACCTCGCGGCCGGGCTGCGCGTGACCACGACGGTCCCGGCGCCGGCGCGGGAGACCCCGACGCACGTGAGCGCGAGGGACGCCGCCCCGGGGAGGGCGAACCCGGCGTCACAGGGCGCGGCGAGCGCGGCGGCGCACCGGCGACGGCGGCCGGGACGGCCGCCCGCGCTGGGCCGGGAGCAGGTCGAGGCGGCCCGGCGGATGCACGCGGCGGGCACCCACTCGGTGGACGCCATCGCCGCCGCGCTGGGGGTCTCGCGGGCGACCGTCTACCGGCACCTGACCGCGTCATAACGAGACAGTTTCAAGACATTTTCGAGACGGTTCTGAGCCGACGTTCAGGCCGCCAGCGTGGCGTAGCGGCCGTTGCGGTCCAGCAGGCTGTCGTGGGTGCCGGCCTCGACGATCCGACCGTGGTCGAGCACCGCGATCTGGTCGGCGTCGCGGACAGTGGAGAGCCGGTGCGCGATGGTGATCGTGGTGCGACCCTGGGCGAGCACGTCGAACGCCCGCTGCACGGCACGTTCGGTCTCGGTGTCCAGCGCGCTGGTGGCCTCGTCGAGCACAAGGATGCGCGGGTCGCGCAGCAGCGTCCGGGCGATGGCCAGGCGCTGCTTCTCACCGCCGGAGAACCGGTGGCCGCGGGAGCCGACGACTGTGTCGTACCCGTCGGGCAGCCCGGCGATGAGGTCGTGGATCTGGGCGGCGCGGGCGGCGTCCTCGATCTCGGTGTCGGTGGCCTCCGGCCGGGCGTAGCGCAGGTTCTCCCGGACGGTGGTGTGCAGCAGGTACGTCTCCTGGCTCACCACGCCGACGATCGCGGCCAGGTCGGCCAGGCGCAGGTCGCGCAGGTCGACGCCGTCGATGGTGATCCGGCCGGCGGTCGGGTCGTGCAACCGGCTGACCAGCCCGGCGAGGGTGCTCTTGCCGGAGCCCGTCTCGCCGACCAGGGCGAGGCTGGTGCCGGCGGACACGTCGAGGGTGATCCCGGCGAGGGCGGCGGTGTCGCTGCCCGGGTAGCCGAAGGTGACGTCCTCCAGGCGCAGGTGGCCGCGCACGCGGGCCGGGTCGAGGCGGACCGGCTCGGCGGGGTCGGCCACGTCGACGGGCAGGTCCAGGTATTCGAAGATCCGGGCGAAGAGCGCCAGCGACGCGGTGAGCGAGACACCGACGTTGAGCAGCCCCATCAGCGGCCGGAACAGGCCGCCCTGCAGGGCCGTGAAGGCGACCAGGGTGCCGATGCTCAGCGTGCCGGCGGTGCCGGGCAGCCCGGCGGCGAGGTAGATGACCGCCGGTACGGCGGCGAAGATGATGCTCATCGAGGCCATCCGCCAGCGGCCGGCCAACTCGCTGCGCAGCTCCAGGTCGACCAGGCGGGCCGATGAGGCGGTGAACCGGTCGATCAGCGCGGGGCCGGTGCCGAGGGTCTTGGCCAGCTGCACGCCGCTGATCGAGAGCCCTTCCTCGACGGTGACGTTGAGGTCGGCGAGTTCGCGTTGCCGCTGGGCGGTGATCTCGCGACGCATCCGGGCGACCCGGCGGGTCAGCCAGATGGCGGGCGGCAGCACCACGAGCGAGACCAGGGAGAGCTGCCAGGAGAGCGCGACCATGGCGACAGCGGTGGCGACCACCGTGGTGAGGTTGGCGGCGACGGCGGTGGCGGTGGAGGTGACCACCGACTGCATGCCGCCGATGTCGTTGGTGATCCGCGACTGCACCTCGCCGGTGCGGGTGCGGGTAAAGAAGCCGAGCGACTGGCGCTGGAGGTGACTGAAGACGTCGGTCCGCAGCCGGTGCATGACCCGCTGGCCGACCTGGGTGGAGATCCAGGTCTGCACGACGCCGAGGGCGGAGGTCACCGCCGCGACGGCGACCATGCCGAGGACCAGCCAGACCAGCAGCGTCACGTCGCCCTGCGGCAGGGCCCGGTCGATCACGGCACGCAGCAGGAACGGGGTGGCCATCGCGATGATCGAGGAGACCACGATGATCGCGGTGACGGCGGCCAGCGCGGGCCGGTGCGGGGTGAACAGGCGGCCGATGCGGCGCAGCGACACCTGACGGGCCTGCGACTTCTCTTCGGCGCTGAGGGTGCGGTGGCCGCGCTCGCGGCCCATCGGGGTGGGTTCCAAGGGGGTGCTGCCTTTCGTCGGCGATATTGCTGAGGTTACCTCATCATGAGGTAGCAACCACATCTCCTGCTACCGTATTCCGGTGACCGAGCACACCGTCGACAGCGCGGACGACGAGAGCCTGGCGGAGACGTTCTGGGCGGTGGCGTCCCGGCTGCGCCGGCAGACCCGCGACTCACTGGCGCCCTGGGATGTCACCCCCAGCCAGTCCCGGGCCCTCGGCGTGCTGGCCCGGCACGGCGAGGTGCGCCCCGGCACCCTCGCCGAGCACCTGCGCATCGCGCCCCGCTCGGCGACCGAGGTCGTCGACGACCTCCAGACCCGGGGGCTGGTCGAGCGCCGACCCGACCCGGCCGACCGGCGGGCCACCCTTGTCGCGCTCACCGAGGAGGGCGACCGGGTCAGCACCGCCATCCGGGCCGCGCGTCGGGCCGAGGCCGACCGCTTCTTCGGCCACCTCAACGACACCGACCGCACCGAGCTGGCCCGCATCCTGCGCACCCTGCGCGGCTGAGCCGGACGCGCGGGATCACCTGCGCGTTTGCCCGCCTGATGCTCGGGTAGCCAGCGGCCCCGTTCCCACCGCGGGCCCCGCCACCACCAGTCGGGGAGACCTGACAGGAGGGCCATGTCTGCCCTGAACCAGCACCGCCTCGCCTGATGTGCGGGATCAGCGGGGAGGCGCGATTCGACGGCCACTCGCCCGACGCGGCGGCGGTCACCCGGATGACCGAGGCGATGCGCTCACGCGGCCCGGACGACGAGGGCCTGTTCACCGACGGTTGGGTGACCCTCGGGCACCGCCGGCTGACAATCATCGACCTGTCCGAGGCGGGCGGGCAGCCGATGGTCCGCGACGACCTGGGCCTGGCGTTGGTCTTCAACGGCTGCATCTACAACTACCCGGAGCTGCGCGAGGAGCTGCGCCGGGCCGGGTACGCCTTCCACTCCACCAGCGACACCGAGGTGATCCTGGTGGCGTACGCGCACTGGGGTGAACGTTTCGTCGACCACCTGGTCGGCATGTTCGCGATCGGGCTGGTCGACCGGGCCCGGCGGCGGCTGATCCTGGCCCGCGACCGGCTCGGCATCAAACCGCTCTACCTCGCCGAGACACCGGGGCGGCTGCGGTTCGCCTCCACCCTGCCCGCGCTGCTGCGGGCCGGCGACGTCGACACCGGCGTCGATCCGGTGGCGCTGCACCACTACCTGTCCTGGCACTCCATCGTGCCCGCGCCGCGCACCGTGCTGCGCGGCGTGCGCAAGCTGCCACCGGCCACCCTGCGGGTGATCGAGGCGGACGGGCGCAGCCGCGAGGAGGTCTACTGGCGACCCGACTACGTGCGGGAGCCCGCCGACGCGGGGATGGACGCCGCCGACTGGCGGGCCGCGATCGGCGACGCGCTGCGCTCGGCGGTACGCCGACGGCTGGTCGCCGACGTGCCGG
Organism: Micromonospora sp. NPDC005171; assembly: GCF_040608575.1. Classification (NCBI taxonomy): domain Bacteria; kingdom Bacillati; phylum Actinomycetota; class Actinomycetes; order Micromonosporales; family Micromonosporaceae; genus Micromonospora; species Micromonospora sp. NPDC005171. The sequence continues at coordinate 42,002 of NZ_JBEXIM010000030.1, forward strand.
TGGGGGTGCTGCTCTCCGGCGGACTGGACTCCAGCCTCATCGTGGCGCTGCTCGCCGAGGCCGGCCAGCAACACCTACGCACGTTCAGCATCGGTTTCGACAGCCGCGACGGCGAGTCCGGCGACGAGTTCCACTACTCGGACCTGGTGGCCCGCGCGTACGACACGGACCACCATCGGATCCGACTGGCCGACGACGACCTGGTGCCCGCCGTCCGACGGGCCGTGCTGGCGATGACCGAGCCGATGGGCAGCCACGACGTGGTCGCCTTCCACCTGCTCTCCGAGCAGGTGGCGCAACACGTGAAGGTGGCCCAGTCGGGGCAGGGCGCCGACGAGGTGTTCGCCGGCTACGGCTACCACCAGCCGCTGGTCGAGGCGCCCCGGCACGGCGCCGCCGAGACGTTCGCAACCGCGTTCTTCGACCGAGACCACGACGAGCTGCGCCGCATCGTCGGCCCGGCGTACGCGCTGGAGCACGACGCCAGCCGGGACCTGATCACCGGGCACCTCGCCGCGCCCGGGGCGCAGACCGCGCTGGACGCCGTGCTGCGCCTGGACACCCACCTGATGCTCCCCGACGACCCGGTCAAGCGGGTGGACAGCATGAGCATGGCGTGGGGTCTGGAGGTGCGCACGCCCTTCCTCGACCAGGACCTGGTCACCCTGGCCGCGCACTGCCCGCCGGAGCACAAGGTCGCCCAGGGCGGCAAGGGTGTGCTCAAGGAGGTCGCCCGGGAGGTGCTGCCCGCCGAGGTGATCGACCGGCCCAAGGGCTATTTCCCGGTGCCGGCGCTGCGCAACGTGGACGGCCCGGTGCGCGAGCTGGTCGCCGAGGCGTTGCAGGCGCCGGCCGCGCGGGAGCGGGGGCTGTTCCGCCCGGAGTACGTGGCCCACCTGCTCACCGAGCCGGACCGGGCCGAGGCGGCGGCCGGCAGCAACAAGCTGTGGCAGCTCGGCCTGCTGGAGCTGTGGCTCCAGACCCACGACATCCGCTGAACCCCCGGGTCCGCTGCGGCTCGGGGTCAGCCGGTGGCCGTACGGGTGATCAGGTCGTCGAGGACCGCGCGCAGGTCCCCGGCGCGCTCCAGCACCTGCCGCTGCCGGGCGGCGCCGGTGCCGTCGCGGCGCAGCCGGGCCAGCTGGGCCAACACGTACCCGAGGTCGCCGTGGCGCAGCAGGGCCGGGGCGATCACCGCCATCAGCTCGTCAACGAGTGCCCAGGCGGGTCGGGTGCCACCGGCACGCAGGTCGATCAGCTCGCCGTCGAGACCGTCGTGGGCGGCCCGCCAGTGCGCCGCGGCCACCAGGCAGTCCCGCACGTCCGGGGCGCTCACCCCGGCGCGTACCTCGTCGGCGAGGGTAGCCACGAGGGACCGGACCAGGGCGGCGACCAGCACCGCGTCGTCCACCTCGGTACAGACGTCACCGACCCGCACCTCCACTGTCGGGTAGGCCGACGACGGGCGGGCGTACCAGTAGACCATTGCCGCGTCGAGCATGATGCCGGCGGCGATCAGCTGGTCGACGGTGCGGTCGTAGTCGGCGGCGGAGTCGAAGTACGGCGTCGGTCCGATGCTGGGCCAGCGTTCCAGTTGCATCGAGCGCCAGCTGGCATGCCCGGTGTCGTACCCGTCGTGCAGCGGCGAGTTGGTGGTGATCGCCTGCACCACCGGCAGCCACACCCGCAGGTGGTTGCAGACCTGCACTGCCAGTTCCCGGTCGGGCAGCCCGACGTGCACGTGGCAGCCGCACACCGCCGGGTCGTGCGCCACCGGCCCGTACCGACGTGACATCGCGTGGTAGCGCGGTTCGTCGGGGACCGTCCGGTGCGGTTCGGCCACCGGGGTGGCGCCGACCGCCACCAGCCGGGCCCCGGCCGCCGTGGCGGCCTCGGCGGCGGAGCGGCGCAGCGCCACCAGGTGGTCGCGCAGTTCGGCGAGGTCGGCGCAGACCGGGGTGACCATCTCCACCATGCTGTGCCGGAACTCCTGCCGGCTCTGGTCCCGGGCGGGTCCGCGCAGCGCGGCGAGCACCTGGTCGGCTACCGGCAGGTTCCGGCCGCTGTCCGGGTCGAGCAGCAGGTACTCCTCCTCCACGCCGAGTGTGAGGGTGGACAGGTCGGGTGCGGTGTCGACAGCGGTCCGGTACGCCATGACCCCTCCCATCCCCTGCTGCGGCCGGGTGCCTCGGGTTCCCGGCCGGCCCTGCGGCAAACGCCCCTCAGGGCATCGCCAGGGCCGTCGCGCGTGCGGTGAGAAAGGCCCGTTCGGCAGCGTTGTCCGTCAGGGCGACAGCCGTCCGGTACGCCTCGACGGCCTCCCCGCCCCGGCCCAGGCGGGCCAGCAGGTCGGCCCGGACCACGTGGTAGACGTGGTAGCCGGCCAGGTCGAGGCGGTCCACCTCGGCCAGCGCCACCGCCGCGCCGGACAGCTCGGCGAGCGCGACGGCCCGGTTCAGCGCCACCACCGGGCCGGGGGCGACCACCGTCAGCTGGTCGTACAGCGCAAGGATCTGCGCCCAGTCGGTGTCGGCGGTGCGCCTCGCGGCGCTGTGCACGGCGGCGATCGCGGCCTGGATCTGGTACGGGCCGGGGCGGTCACGCCGCAGGCAGCGGCGGACCAGCGCCTGTCCTTCGGCGATCAGCTCGGTGTCCCACCGGCCCCGGTCCTGCCGGGGCAACGGAACGAGGTCGCCGGCGGCGGTGGTCCGCGTGGCACGACGGGACTCGGTGAGCAGCATCAGCGCGAGCAGGCCGACCGCCTCCGGTTCGTCCGGCATCAGCTCCGCCAGCAGCCTGGTCAAACGGATCGCCTCGGCGCACAGCTCGACGCGGACCAGGTGCGGGCCCTCGCTGGCCGTGTACCCCTCGTTGAAGATCAGGTAGAGCACCGCGAGGACGCCGTACAGTCGGTCGGGCAGGTCGGCGTCGCGGGGCACCCGGTACGGGATCCCGGCATTGCGGATCTTCGACTTGGCGCGGACCAGCCGCTGTGCCATGGTCGGCTCGGGCACCAGGAAGGCTCGGGCGATCTCGGCGGTGCTCAGGCCGCCGAGCAGCCGCAGGGTGAGGGCGACCCGGGCGCTCGGGGCGAGCGCCGGATGGCAGCAGGTGAAGATCAGCCGTAGCCGGTCGTCGCGCACGGGTCCCTCCTCGACGGGTTCGTCGGCGGCGAACAGCAGGACCGCCTGGACGTGCCGGTCGGGCCGAGACGCCTCCCGCCGCAGCCGGTCGATGGCCAGGTTGCGGGCGGTGGTGATGATCCAACCGGCCGGGCTGGGCGGCGGGCCGGTGGTCGGCCACCGCGTTACCGCGGTGGCGAAGGCCTCCTGGACGGCCTCCTCGGCGAGGTCGATGTCGCCGAGGAGGCGAACCAGGACGGCGACCGCGCGCCCGTACTCCGCGCGGAACACCGCCTCCACGTCGGGCACTATCAGTCTCCGGCCCCACCCTGGAAGGGGCGGACCTCGATCGGCAGCGTGGTCGCCAAGGCGTAGCGGCGGCCCCAGTCCAGGGCGGCGTCCAGGTCCGGCACGTCGATGATGGTGATGCCGCCCAGGTACTCCTTGCCCTCCACGAACGGTCCGTCGGTGATCAGCACCTCGCCGTCGCGCGGGCGCAGCACGGTTGCGGTCTCCGGGCCGTGCAGGCCCTGCCCGAAGACCCACGACCCGGTGGACGCCAGCTCGTTGCGCAGCTCGCCGAGCTGACGCATCACCCCGGCCAGGAACTCCGGCTCAGGTGGCAGCTCGCCCTGGGGTTGGTGAATGCTGAGCAGGTACAACGTCATCGTTCCTCCTCGCGGGGCGGCCGGCCTCTCGCCGACCTCTCATCCTCCATACGATCGGCAGCCGCCCCAATCGACAGGTCGGCAGAAACTTTTCGGCGCCCGCCTCGACCCCGGCGCCCTTTGCTCTGCACCCGCGGAGGCGACGGGTGCGCTCGGCGCCCGACCCGACCCGGCCCGAGGGTGGCGCCCCCTTTGCTCTGCACCCGCCGAGGCGACGGGAGCGCAGGGCCGGGTGTCGCATCGGCGGGTGCAGAGCAAAGGACGAAGGACAGGTGGGTGTCCCCCCGCCCGGGCCGCGACCGGAACAGGTAGTCATGCCCGCGCCGGTTGCGGGTAGACCCCGGTGTGGTCGACGGCTTGCGGGTGGTCGTGGTCGGTGCTGGCTTTTCCGGTCTCGCGGCCGCGCTGGCGCTGAGCCGCGCCGGCGCCCAGGTTCGCGTGCTGGAGGCCCGCGACCGGGTGGGCGGTCGGGTGCTGACCCGATGGCTGCCCGAGCTCACGCAACTCGACCTGGGGGCCGAGTGGATCGGCCCGACCCAGGACCGGATGTACGCCCTGGTCGCCGAGCACGGGCTGGCCACCTTCGCCTCGGCCTCGGTCGGCGCGCCCACACTGCTCTGGGCCGGTGCGCCCCGGGCCGAGCCGCCGGCGCAGGTCGGCCGGGTGCTCGGCCTGCTCGACGAGTACGCCGCACGACTGGACCCGGACGCGCCCTGGGCGACGCCGGAGGCCGCACTGTGGGACCGGACGACCCTCGGTGGGTGGCTCGCCGCCACGGCCGGGGACGACGTCACCGCCGACTACCTGGGGCGGGTGCTCGCCGGCGGGCTGCTGGCCACCGGTGCGGACGAGTTGTCCCTGTTGCACCTGCTGTTCTACCTGCGCAGCGCCGGCGGGACCGACCTGTTGCTGGGGATGGCCGGCGGCGCGCAACAGGACCGGATCGTGGGCGGGCCGCCAGCTCTGGCGGAGCGGATGGCCACCGCCCTGCCGCCGGGGACGGTGACGCTGGCCGCTCCGGTCCGGGCCATCGAACAGACCGTCGACGGCGCGACCGCGTGGACCGACACCGGGCGCATCGACGGCGACGCCGTGGTGGTCGCGCTGGCCCCGGCGCTGGCCGGCCGGATCCGGTACGACCCGCCGCTGCCCCCGGTGCGGGACGGCCTCACCCAGCGCATGCCGATGGGTTCGGCGCTGAAGGTGCACGCCGTCTACCCGGAGCCGTTCTGGCGTGCCGACGGGCGCTCCGGGGTGGCCACCACCAGCGCCGGTCCGCTCACCGAAACTGTCGACAACTCCACCCCGACGTCGCCGCTCGGGGTGCTGACCGGCTTCAGCTACTCCACCGACGCCGCCACGCTGCGCGGCATGTCCCCCGCGCGGCGTCGGCGATGCCTGCTGGAGGCGTTCGCCAGCGTGGTCGGGCCACAGGCCGTGGACCTGGTGGACCTCGTCGAGTACGACTGGTCGGCCGACGAGTGGACCCGCGGCTGTTTCTCCGGTGCGCTCACCCCGGGCACCTGGCGGGCGTACGGCCCGCACCTGCGGGCGCCGGTGGGGCGGGTGCACTGGGCGGGAACCGAGACGGCCACCCGCTGGAGTGGCTACCTGGAGGGCGCGGTGCGCGCCGGTGAACGGGCGGCTGCCGAGGTGCTGGCCGGCTGAGCGGCACGACCGCAGCCGGCCCGGTCTCGGCGGGACCGGGCCGGCCACGGCCCTGGGTGCTACCCGGCCGACCGGTCACAGAGGACCGGCCGGCGCGGGCGCCCCGGTCAGGGGTAGGTGGTCAGGTACACCGTCTGGTTGGCCGCGTTCGCGGTGCCACCGGCGTTGTTGATCACCCGATTGATGGTGCCGACGCCACCGAGCGAGACGGTGACCATGTTCGTGAAGCGCACGTTCGGGTTGGTGGGCACCTCGAAGGACCGTTCCTCGACCACCGCTGGGTTGACGTTGAAGTAGCTGTAGCTCCCCAGCCCGAACGCCTGGTGGCTGGTAACCGAATCGGCCACCTTGTACGCGGCGTAACCCCGGGTCGACCCGTTCATCCAGGCCGCCTGGTTCGGCACGTCGTAGGGCAGTTCGTTCTGGTAGAAGTACGTCCGCCCGCCGTTGCCGTTCCAGATGGTCTGGTACTTCTGGTAGTGCTCGACGAAGAGGCCGTACATGGTGACGTTGTCGCCGTTGACGGTGAGCCCGGTGTCGGCGGTGTTCAGCGTCCACCCGGTGGGTACGCCGCTGGCGGCGTGGTCGGCCCGCCACAGCCACATGTGGTCGCCGATCACGTTGTCGCTGTTGACGGTCAGCGTGTTCGTGGCCTTGCCGACGTGCGGCCCGCCGATGCGGAAGAACACGTCGTGCAGCGACGTCGGGTTGGTGGCGTGGCTCGCCGACGAGCCGGACGGCCCGACCTCCATCAGCACCGGAGAGTTCGTGGTGCCGGCCTCGAACATGAGGCCGGCCACCTTCACGCCGTCCACATCTGCCACCCGCATCCCCACGCTGCCGTTGTCGGCCTGGATGGTGGCCAGGCCGAGGCCGAGGATCACCGTGTCGGCCCGGTTGACCTGGATCGGCTCGGTGACGTGGTGCACGCCCGGGGTGAAGAGCAGGTGCCGCCCCTGGGCGAGGGCCGCGTTGATGGTCGCGGCGCTGGTGCCGGGCTGGACCACGAAGAACTGCGACAGCGAGATGGACGAGCCGGCCGGGGTCTTGTTGTACCAGCTGGTGCCGGTGGAGTTGGTGCGCAGCGCCGGCACGAAGACCCGGTACTCGCCGCTGCCGTCGACGTAGAGGAACGGCTTCTCGCGGACCTGCGGGGTCTGGGCGATGACCGTGTGCGAGGGGTTGGGGAAGCTCGGCGCCGGCGCGCCGACGACGCCCTGGAAGACCATGTTCCAGACCGAGCCGGTCCAGCCGTTGCCGAACTCGCTGTTGCGCGAGTACCACTGCTGCTGCGAGCCGGAGACGACCAGGCCGTCGATGCGGGTGTCGGCGATCAGACCGCCGCTGGACCAGCCGTCGCCGCCGTTCCAGAGTTGGATCTGGTTCTGCGCGCCGCGCAGGTGCATCCGTCGGTACGGCGCGGCCTGGGACACCGCCCACCGCTCGACGGTCTGGCCGGCGGGCAGGGTGACCGAGAGGTTCTCGGCGGCCCGCCAGAAGTTCTGGGTGGCGTTGCCGCCCATCCAGAACGCCTCGGTGCGGACGTGGCCGTTGAGGTTGACGTCGTCGGGGCTCATGCCGAGGCCGGCGACCTGGGTGAAGAAGCCGAGGTTGACGTCGGCGGTGTAGGTGCCGGGCTTGAACAGCACCGCGTAGCGCTGCGGGCCGAACTGGTTGGTCTCCTGCTGGGTGAAGAGGGTGTTCAGTCGACTCTGGATGGTCGACGTCGGCGTGCTCGGGTCGAAGACGAAGGTGTTCGGCCCGAGGTTCGGGTTGTACGGGTCGGTCGTGCCGGCCGGCGGTTCGGTGGTGCCGCCGGTGGTGTTCACCGCCAGCTCCCAGAGCGAGTAGCCGTACGCGGTGGCCCGGGCGGTGCCGTACATCCGCAGGTAACGGCCACTGCCGGTGACGGTGAGGTTCTGCGTGCCGCCGGTGCCCGTGGTGGTCGAGTAGATGGTGGTCCAGGTGGACCCGTCGGCCGAGGTCTGGAGCTGGAAGGCCCGGGCGTACGCGGCCTCCCAGGTGAGCGTCACCCGGCAGATGGTGCGGGTGCTGCCGAGGTCGACGCGCAGCCACTGCGGGTCGCTGGCGGCGCTGGCCCAGCGGGTGCCCGGGTTGCCGTCGACGGCTGCGGACGCGGCGAGGCCGGCGTCCTGGGTGGACGAGGCGGTCGCCGGGCTGCCCTGCGCGACGTTGGTGCTGCCGCAGGTGGGCGTGCTGCCGCCGGTCTCGCCGTACACCTGGAACTCCCAGAGCGAGTAGCCGTAGCCGGTGCCCCGGGCGGTGCCGTTCATCCGGACGTAGCGGCCGGCGCCGGTGACGGTGAGGTTCTGGGTGCCGCCGGTGCCGGTCGTGGTCGAGTAGATCGTCGTCCAGGTCGCCCCGTCGTCGGAGGTCTGCAGCTGGAAGGCCCGGCCGTAGGCGCCTTCCCAGAGCAGGTTGACCTGGCTGATGGTGGCCCGGGCGCCCAGGTCGACCTGGAGCCACTGCGGGTCGCTGAACGCGCTGGCCCAGCGGGTGCCGGTGTTGCCGTCGACGGCGGCGGAGGCCGGGGTGCCGGCGTTCTCGCTGGAGGAGGCGGTGGCGGGGCGGCCCTGGGACAGCAGGGTGGGCGCGGCCTGCGCGGGCGCGGTGGCCACGGCAGGGGTGAGCGCCGCGACCAGGGCCACGGTGAGCCCGACGAGCAGGTGCCGGACGGCCCTTCGAGGACGCGGGCGTGCGGATGTTGCATGAGATGTCATGACATCGCCTGTCGATAGGGGGTTACGGGGGGTGCCGCGCGGATGGGATCGGCTCGCCCCGTGGCGCCGTGGGTGGTGCCGCCGATGCGGCGTCGCGGGTCGGAGAGCGCTCTCGTAGGAGTGTTGCGGCGAGATTGCGACGGCGTCAAGACATCGATCTATAACTTCGTTATTTATCCCGAGGATTCTTTTTGGGTAATTTGCCGACGGCTGCGGAGTCGCGCCTCGTCAGCGGCGGACGCCACCCTCGGTGAGGAAGCGGGCGATCGGGAGGGTGGCCGCGCCCAGCGCCACCGCGTCCACCCCGAGCCGGCACAGCTCGATCGACGCCTGCTCGTACGGTTGGCGCAACGCCTGCCGGCCGGCCGCCTCCCGCACGGCCGGCAGCAGGTCGCCCAGCGCCATCGCCGCCCAGCCGCCGAGCACCACGCGCTCCGGGTTGAACAGGTTGATCAGGTTGGCCACCCCGGCGCCGAGGTAGCCGGCGGTGTCGTCCAGCACCCGGCGGGCGGTCACCGAGGTCTCGGCCGCGGCGACGAGCGCGGCGATCTGGGACTCCTCGTCCTCACCCGGCACCGCTCGACCCCGGCGCGCCTCCCGGTAGCGGTCGATGATCGCCTCCGCCCCGACGTACGCCTCCAGGCAGCCGCGCGCGCCGCACCGGCAGGCCCGGCCGCCGTACACCAGTGTGGTGTGCCCCCACTCCCCCGCGCTGCTGGACGCGCCCCGGTAGGTGGCGCCGTTGGTCACCACCGACGCGCCCACCCCGGAGCCGACGAGCGCGAAGACGGCGTGCCGGGCGCCCCGGCCGGCGCCGAACCACATCTCGGCCTGGCCGAGGGTCTTCGCGCCGTTGTCGATGTGCAGCGGCAGGTCGGTGCCGGCGCCGATCAGCCGTTCCAGCGGCACCCGGTCCCAGCCGAGGGCCTGGGCGTGCACGACGGCCTCGGCGCCCTGCTCGACCACGCCGGAGACGCCGATGCCGACGCCGAGCACGTCGCCGGGGGCCACCCCCGCCGAGCCGGTGACCGCGTCGATGCCGGCCAGCACGTGCCCGGCCACCAGGTCGGGCTCGGTCCGGGCCGGGTCGAGCGGGTACTCGACGCTGCCCAGCAGGGTCATCGCGAAGTCGAACAGCTCCACCCGGACCCGGGTCTCGCCGACGTCCACGCCGATCACGAAGGCGAAGCGGGGCGCGATCCGCAGCAGCATGCTGGGCCTGCCGCCGTCGGACTCGGCGGCGCCGGCCTCGGCGACCAACCCTTCGTCGATCATGTCGGCCACCACGTTGCTGACCGCGGGCTGGCTCAGCCCGGTGCTGCGCACCAGGTCCTGCCGGGTGAGCGGGCCGTCCAGGAAGAGCTTGGTCAGCAGGGCGGACCGGTTGCGCAGCCGCACGCTGCGGTTGGTGGCACGCGCCAGCTCCACTCGTCACCTCGTTCCGGTCGGCCGTTCGAGGCGACTGTAACCGCCTCGTGCTTGACGACCCACCTGCCAGCAACTTTAATGACGACATAAATTAAGCCGTGATGTAACTCCCGGGAAACGCCGACGGACCCCGACGGCGCACCCCCGAACCCTGTCCGCAGCCGGCCACCCGTCGCCCGACCCCTATCGGCGACGAAGGTCGGCGGACCCCCACCACGCACCGGAAGGGCTGACCCGTGTCGAGACGACACCTCGGGATATTCACCGCCGCCGTACTGGCGGCCGCCTCGCTGACCGCCTGCGGTGGCTCCGGCGACGACTCCGCCGCATCGCCCAAGACGCTCACCTACTGGGCCAGCAACCAGGGCGCCAGCCTGGAGGCCGACAAGACCATCCTCCAGCCGGAGTTGGACAAGTTCGAGAAGCAGACCGGGATCAAGGTCACCGTCGAGGTGGTCCCCTGGTCGGATCTGCTCAACCGCCTGCTGGCCGCCGCCGCCTCCGGCAAGGGCCCGGACGTGGTCAACATCGGCAACACCTGGTCGGCGTCGTTGCAGGCCACCGGCGCGCTCGTCGAGTTCGACGACGCCACCCTGCAGGCCGTCGGCGGCAAGGACCGGATCGTGCCCGCCGCGCTCGCCGCCGCCGGCGCCCCCGGCAAGCCGCCGGCCGCCGTGCCGCTCTACAGCATGGCGTACAGCCTGTACTACAACAAGAAGTCGTTCGCCGACGCCGGCATCACCGCACCGCCGACCACCTGGGAGCAGCTCGCCGAGTACGGCAAGAAGCTGAGCACCGGCGGCAAGTGGGGCCTGGCGATCGAGGGTGCCAACCCGTCGGAGAACGCCCACCACGCCTTCACCTTCAGCCAGCAGTACGGCGGCGAGTGGTTCGACTCGGCCGGCAAGCCGACCTTCGACACCCCGCAGAACGTCTCGGCGATCAAGCGGTACGTCGACTTCATGGCCGCCGACAAGATCACCAACCCGAGCAACGCCGAGTACGCGCAGAACCAGTCGGTCTCCGACTTCGCCAACGGCAAGGCCGCCATGCTGCTCTGGCAGTCCGCCGGGTCGAACCTGAAGACGCAGAACATGCCCGCCGACGCGTACGGGGTGGCCCCGGTGCCGTTCCTGGCCAGCCCGCCGGCCGGCGGCAAGAAGGTCAACAGCATGGTCGCCGGGATCAACATGGCGGTCTTCAAGCACACCAAGAACAAGGACGGCGCGCTGAACTTCGTCAAGTTCATGACGAGCGACGAGGAGCAGACGATCCTCAACAAGACGTACGGCTCGCTGCCGGCGGTGAAGACCGCGGCCTCCGACCCGGCGTTCAGCGCCACCGAGCAGAAGACCATCCAGGAGACCCTTGTCACCACCGCGGCCCCGCTGCCGCAGGTGCCCGACGAGAGCACCTTCGAGACCCTGGTCGGCACCGCGATGAAGGAGCTGTTCGCGGACGCGGCCAGCGGCAAGCCGGTCACCGAGGAGTCGGTGAAGGCCAAGCTGACCGACGCGCAGCAGAAGATGCGCTGACCGAGGCGTCACCGGTGGCCGTGGTCGGGCGCTGAGCCCGGCCACGGCCACCGCCTCCGAGAGGACCCCGATGGCAACCAGCACCACCGCGCCGGACGCCGACCGGCGCGAACCCCGGGCCGGGTCGCCGGCCCGGGGGCCGGCCCGCCGGCCCCGCGGCCCCCGCCGCTCGCTCCTGCCGTATCTGCTGCTCGCACCGGCCGTCGTGCTGGAACTCGCCATCCACGTGATCCCGATGGTGGTCGGGGTCTGGATGAGCCTGCTGGAGCTGACCCAGTTCCACATTCGCGACTGGTCCACCGCGCCCTTCGTCGGGCTGGAGAACTACCGGGCGACCCTCGACCTGAACAGCGCCGCCGGCAAGGAGCTGCTGCACTCGTTCTGGGTCACCCTGGCCTACAGCCTGCTCTCGGTCGGGTTCGCCTGGCTGCTCGGCATCTCGGCGGCGGTCGTCCTGCAACGGCCGTTCCGGGGCCGGGCGATCCTGCGGGCGCTCTTCCTCACCCCGTACGCGCTGCCGGTCTACGCCGCCGTGATCACCTGGAGCTTCCTGCTGCAACGCGACACCGGCCTGGTCAACCACGTGCTCGTGGACCAGCTCGGGCTGATGAACGATCGGCCGTTCTGGTTGATCGGCGACAACAGCTTCTGGTCACTGCTGGTCGTGTCGGTCTGGCGCAACTGGCCGTTCGCGTTCCTGTGCCTGATGGCCGGGCTGCAGAACGTGCCCGGCGAGCTGTACGAGGCCGCCGCGATCGACGGCGCCGGGTTCTGGCGCCGGCTGCGCTCGGTCACCCTGCCGATGCTGCGGCCGGTCAACCTGGTGCTGCTGCTGGTGCTGTTCCTGTGGACGTTCAACGACTTCAACACCCCGTTCGTGCTGTTCGGCGGCTCCGCGCCGGAGCAGGCCGACCTCATCTCCATCCACATCTACCGCAGCTCCTTCAAGACCTGGGACTTCGGCTCCGGGTCGGCGATGTCGGTGGCCCTGCTGCTGTTCCTGCTGGTCGTCTCGGCCGCCTACCTGCTGATCACCAACCGTCGGAGGGACGACCATGCGTGAGACCGCCGGTGAGCGCTGGGGCCGGCGCATCGTGCTGACCCTGCTCGCCCTCTTCGTCGTCATCCCGCTCTACGTGATGGTCACCTCGGCGGCAAAGCCGTTGCAGGACGTGCAGAACGGCTTCACCTGGTGGCCCAGCCGGCCCACCCTGCAACCGTTCGTCGACATGTGGAGCACCGTGCCGCTGGCCCGGTACCTGGTGAACAGCCTGGTGGTGTCGAGCATCGCGGCGGTCTGCTCGGTGGCGGTGGCCATCTTCGCCGCGTTCGCGGTGAGCCGGTACCGGTTCCGCGGTCGGGGTGTCTTCTCGGTGACGGTGCTGTCCACGCAGATGTTCCCCGGCATCCTGTTCCTGCTGCCGCTGTTCCTCATCTACGTCAACCTGGGCAACGCCACAGGCATCGAGCTGTACGCCAGCCGTACCGGCCTGGTCATCACGTACCTGACCTTCTCGCTGCCGTTCTCGATCTGGATGCTGGTCGGCTACTTCGACTCGATCCCCCGGGGCCTGGACGAGGCGGCGCAGGTCGACGGCGCCGGTCCGCTGCGCACCCTGTTCCAGGTCATCCTGCCGGCCGCCGTGCCCGGCGTCGTCGCGGTCACCGTGTACGCGTTCATGACCGCGTGGGGTGAGGTGCTCTTCGCGTCGGTGATGACCGACGAGGGCAGCCGCACCCTGGCCGTCGGCCTGCAGGGCTACTCCACCCAGTTCAACGTCTACTGGAACCAGATCATGGCTGCCTCGCTGGTGGTCAGCATCCCGGTCGTCGTCGGGTTCCTGGCCCTGCAGCGCTATTTCGTCGCCGGCCTCACCGCCGGCGCGGTCAAGTGAGTCATCCAACCCCAGAGGAGAACCGACCCGTGCCCGACCTGTCCAAGCTGCCACCCGACTTCCTCTGGGGTGTCGCCACGGCGGCGTACCAGATCGAGGGGGCCGTCGACGTCGACGGCCGGGCGCCGTCCATCTGGGACACCTTCTCGGCGACCCCCGGCAACGTCGACAACGGCGACACCGGCGCGGTGGCGTGCGACCACTACCACCGGTGGCCGGAGGACCTGGCGCTGCTGCGCCGACTCGGCGTGGACGCGTACCGGTTCTCGGTGGCCTGGCCCCGGGTGATGCCCGACGGCGTCGGGCGGGTCAACGCCGCCGGGCTGGACTTCTACGACCGGCTCGTCGACACGTTGCTCGCCGACGGGATCCGGCCGTTCGTCACGCTCTACCACTGGGACCTGCCGCAGGTCCTGCAGGACCGGGGCGGCTGGCCGGAACGCGCCACCGCCGAGGCGTTCGCCGACTACGCCGCGGTGGTCGCCGCCCGCCTCGGTGACCGGGTCGCCGACTGGTGCACTGTCAACGAGCCGCTCTGCGTGTGCTGGATCGGTCACCTGGACGGGAACATGGCCCCCGGCGAGCGGGACCTGACCCGGGCGGTGCACGCCTCGCACCACGTGCTGCTCGGGCACGGGCTGGCCACCCAGGCGATCCGGGCCAACGCCGCCCGGCCGGCCTCGGTGGGCCTGGTGCTCAACCTCAGCCCGATCGAGGCGGCGACCGACCGGCCCGAGGACGTCGCGGCGGCCCGCCGGGCCGACGGGCACGTCAACAGGTGGTGGCTGGACCCGATCCACGGGCGTGGCTACCCCGCCGACATGATCGCCACCTACGGGGTCGAGCCGCCGGTACGCGGCGACGACCTGGCGGTGATCGCCACGCCGACGGACTTCCTCGGGGTGAACTACTACTTCCGTCAGCTGGTGGTCGACGACCCGACCGGCGCGGCGCCGTACGCCCGGCAGGTGCCGGTGCCCGGCTCGGTGGAGACGGCGATGGGCTGGGAGATGTACCCGGCGGGCCTGGAACGGCTCCTCGTCGACGTGCACGAGGAGTACCGGCCGGGCCGGATCATCGTCACCGAGAGCGGCTCGGCGTGGCCGGACGAGGTCACCGCCGACGGCACGGTGGAGGACAAGGAGCGCACCGACCACCTGGAGCAGCACCTGGCCGCGTGCGCGTCGGCGGTGGCCCGAGGGGTTCCCCTGGACGGCTACTTCGTCTGGTCGCTGCTGGACAACTTCGAGTGGGCGTACGGCTACGACAAGCGCTTCGGGCTGGTGCACGTCGACTACACCACCCAGCGTCGGACGGTGAAGGCGAGCGGTCTGCGCTACGCCGAGGTGATCCGCGCCCACCAGCGGCTCGCCCGCGCGACCGGCACCGCGACGCCGGTGGCCTGAACGGGGGCGGCGCGAGCGGCCGCTCGGGGTGTCGACTCCGGGCGGCCGTTCCCGTCCCGATCGGCGGAAACCGCCACCGACCGCGTTGCCGAGTGGCTAGCCTGCGGCAATGTCCGCAGCACCCGACGAGGTCGAGCAGCCCGATCCGAAGGGGCGAATTTCCGCCACCGACCGGATGACGGCCTTCAGCGACGGCGTCTTCGCCATCGTCATCACGCTGCTGGTCATCGAGTTGCGGGTGCCCGAATACCACGAGGGCGAGCTGCTCACCGGTCTGCTCGGCGAGGGCGCCTCCTACCTGGCGTTCGTGGTGTCCTTCGTCTACATCGGGGTGCTCTGGCTCAACCACCACGCGCTGCTGCGGCTGATCCGCGGCACCACGCTCACGCTGAGCTGGATCAATCTCGGCGTGCTCTTCGGCGCGGTGATCATCCCCTTCCCCACCGCGGTGCTGGCGTCGGCGTTCACCCACGGCGACACCGACGACCAACGCGCGGCCGTCGCCCTGTACGCGCTGGCCGCGGCCCTGATGTCGGCTCCGTGGCTGGTGTTCTTCGGCTATCTGCACCGCCACCCGGCGCTGCTCGACTCTCGGGTGAGCCCCGAGTACGTGCGAATGCAGCGGCTGCGACCGGTCACCGGCCTGATCCTGTACGGGCTCAGCGGTCTGCTCGGCTGGTTCGTCAGTCCGCTGCTGGGCCTGATCGGCGTCATCGTCATGATCGCCTATCACGCGGTCACCAGCGAGGGGCTGCCCCGCTGGCTGACCCGTCGCTGAGCGGGCGAAGTCGGAGCAGGTCGGCCGGGGTGTCCACGTCGACCGGGGAGCCGACGTCGTCGCAGGGCACCTCGACCACCAGGTCCGGCCGGTCGCGAAGCAGGTCACGGGCGCCCCGGTCGCCCACGGCGTACCCGCTCAGCAGCGGCCAGGTCTCCCGGCCGAGCAGGATCGGGTGCCCGGGGCGGCCGGCGTAGGTGGCGACCGCGACGACCGCGCCACCGGCGTACGCCGCGCGCACCCGGCGCACCGCGACCGGGCTGAGCAGCGGCTGGTCGACCAGGACCACGACGACGGCCGGTACGTCGGCCGGTAGCGAGGCCAGGCCCCGCAGCAGCGACGAGCCCAGCCCGTCGGGCCAGCGGTCGTGCCGGACCGGCACCGCGCCGGGCAGGTCGGGCACCTCGTCGGCCTCCGCGCCGAGCACCACGTGCACGGGCGCGCAGCCGCCGTCGCGGAGCAGCCGGATCGCGCGCCGCACCAGCGGCTCGCCGTCCAGCTCCACCAGCGCCTTCGGGCGGCCGTAGCGCCGCCCGGCGCCGGCGGCCAGCAGCAGTCCGGCGGTCACCGTCGTCCTCCCGGGAGTGAAGAGCTTTGCGTTATTCGGACCAACATATGCCGATAAGGCTAGTCTGGCCCGGTGCAGGGCGGACCGGAGAACACGACGACCGACGAGCGCCACTCGTCCCGGCTGACGGTCGACGTCAACGGCACGCCCCGCGAGGTGACAGTGGACAACCGCACCACCCTGCTCGACACGCTGCGCGAACACCTCGACCTGACCGGGGCGAAAAAAGGCTGCGACCACGGCCAGTGCGGCTCCTGCACGGTGCTGCTGGACGGCCGCCGGGTGAAGAGCTGCCTGATCTTCGCGGTCACCGTGGACGGCCGGTCGGTGGTGACCGTCGAGGGCCTGGCCGGACCGGACGGGCTGTCCCCGTTGCAGGCCGCCTTCATCACGCAGGACGCGTTCCAGTGCGGCTACTGCACCCCCGGGCAGCTCTGCTCCGCCCGCGGCATGCTCGACGAGGTCTCCCGGGGTTGGCCCAGCGCTGTCACCGGCGACCTCAACGCGCCCGCCGAGCTGACCGACGCGGAGATCCGCGAGCGGATGGCCGGCAACCTGTGCCGCTGCGCCGCGTACCCGCACATCGTCGCGGCGGTGCGCGAGGCGGCGGGTGCCGGTGGGACGACGGTGGCGCGGTGAGGGCGTTCCGCTACCACCGGCCCGCCGACGTGGCCGAGGCGGTCGCCGTGCTGTCGGCCGAACCGCAGGCCGCCTACCTGGGTGGCGGAACCAACCTTGTCGACCTCATGAAGCTCGGGGTGCAACGCCCCGACGTGGTGGTGGACGTGACCGGGCTCCCGCTCGACAGCGTCGAGGAGGTGCCCGACGGCGGGCTGCGGATCGGCGCGACCGTCCGCAACAGCGACCTCGCGGCCCACCCGGTAGTGCGCCGCGACTACCCGGTGCTGGCCCGCGCCCTGCTCGCCGCCGCCTCCGGACAGCTGCGCAACATGGCCACCACCGGGGGCAACCTGTTGCAGCGCACCCGCTGCGTCTACTTCCAGGACACCGGCAAGGCCTGCAACAAACGGGAGCCGGGCAGCGGTTGCGCCGCCCTGCACGGCCAGAACCGCGACCTGGCGGTGCTGGACTGGTCCGAGCAGTGCGTGGCCACCCACCCGTCCGACCTTGCCGTCGCGCTGGCCGCCCTGGACACCGTGGTGGAGGTGCACGGGGCCGACGGGCCCCGGGACATCCCGATCGCCGAGCTCTACCGCTCCCCCGGCGCCCACCCGGAACGGGAGACCACCCTGGCCCGCGGCGCGCTGATCACCGCCGTCCGGCTACCGCCACTGCCGGCCGCGCGCCGCTCGACGTATCTCAAGGTGCGCGACCGGGCCTCGTTCGCCTTCGCCGCCGGCTCGGTGGCCGCGGTGCTCGACCTCGACGGGGACGTGGTCCGCGACGTGCGGCTGGCGTACGGGGCGGTGGCGCACCGGCCGTGGCGGGCGTACCGGGCCGAGGAGGAGTTGCGCGGCCGTCCGTTCAGCCCCGAGCTGGCGGCGCGGGCCGCCGACGCGGAGCTGGCCGAGGCGCGCCCGCTGCGGCACAACGGCTTCAAGCTGCCACTGACCCGGGCCATCACCGTGCGGGCGCTCACCGAACTGGCGTCGTCGTGAGCACCGGGGCGGTCGGACGGGCGTACCCCCGGTTGGAGGGCCCGGCGAAGGTCACCGGCACGGCCCGGTACGCGGTGGAATACCCGGTGGACGGGGTCACCTACGGGTGGGCGGTCCCGTCGGCCGTGGTGCGGGGCCGGATCACCCGGATCGACACGACGGAGGCGCTGGCGTCGCCCGGCGTGCTGGCCGTGGTGCACCACGGCAACGCGTCCCGGATGGCGCCCGGCCCGCAGCCGGAGCTGCGGCTGTTGCAGGCGCCGACGGTGCACTACCGGGGGCAGTACGTCGCCGTGGTGGTGGCCACCAGCCTGGAGGCGGCCCGCGAGGGCGCCCGACTGGTCCGGATCGACTACGACACCAGCCCGCACAGCACCGTGCTCACCGACGACCACCCCGGCCTGTACAAGCCGGACCAGGTCAACCCCAGCTATCCGACGGACACCGCCGAGGGCGACTTCGACGCCGGGTACGCGGCCGCCCCGGTGCGGGTGGACGTCACCTACCGGACGCCGGCGTACCACAACAACCCGATGGAGCCGCACGCCACCACCGCGCAGTGGCACGACGGGCAGCTCCTGGTGCACGACTCGACCCAGGGCGCGACGCCGGTGCACGCCACCCTCGCAGAGCTGTTCGAGCTGCCACCGGAGTCCGTCCGGGTCGTCGCCGAGCACGTCGGTGGCGGCTTCGGCAGCAAGGGGTACGCCAAGGCATCGGTGGTGCTGGCCGCTCTCGCCGCCCGGCACGTGGACCGCCCGGTCAGACTGGCGCTGACCCGCCAGCAGCTGTTCGGGCCGGTCGGCTACCGCACCCCCACCATCCAGCGGGTCCGCCTCGCCGCCGACACCGACGGCCGGCTCACCGCCATCTGCCACGACGCGGTCAGCCAGACCTCGACCATCCGGGAGTTCGCCGAGCAGACCGCCGTCTACACCCGCAGCATGTACGCCGCGCCGCACCGCCGCACCACGCACCGGCTGGTCCGCCTCGACGTGCCCACGCCGTTCTGGATGCGCGCCCCCGGCGAGTGCCCCGGCGCGTACGCCCTGGAGTCCGCTGTGGACGAACTGGCCATCGCCGTCGGCATCGACCCGGTGGAGCTGCGCATCCGCAACGACACCGCTGTCGACCCCGACCAGGGACGCCCGTTCACCAGCCGCAACGTGGTGGCCTGCCTCCGCGAGGGCGCAGAGCGGTTCGGCTGGGCCGGCCGTGATCCGTCGCCCCGTTCCCGGCGCGACGGACGTTGGCTGATCGGCACTGGGGTGGCGGGTTCGAGCTACCCGGCCCGGAACCGGCCGTCCTCGGCGACGGCAACCGCCCGGCCCGACGGGAGCTTCCTGGTCCAGATCAACGCCACCGACATCGGCACCGGCGCCCGGACGGCGATCTGGCAGGTGGCCGCCGACGCCCTCGGGGTGCCGCCGGAGCGGGTGGAGATCCGGATAGGTGACAGCCAGCTGCCGGCGGCGGCGCTGGCCGGCGGCTCGATGGGGACCGCCAGCTGGAGCTGGGCGGTGATCCGCGCCGCGCAGGCGCTGCGCGAGAAGCTGCGCGACGGCGGGCCGCCGACGGTTGAGGTGACCGCCGAGGCGGACACCACCGAGGAGGTGGGCGGGCAGCCCGCACTGCCCCGGTACGCGTACGGGGCGCAGTTCGTCGAGGTACGGGTCGACGCGGACACCGGCGAGGTACGGCTGAACCGGATGCTCGGGGTCTTCGCGGCCGGGCGGGTGGTGAACCCGACGACGGCGCGCAGTCAGCTCATCGGCGGCATGACGATGGGACTGTCGATGGCGCTGCACGAGGAGGGCCTGCTCGACGAGCGGTACGGCGACTGGGTCAACCACGACCTGGCCACCTACCACATCACCGGCTGCGCGGACGTGGAGTCCATCGAGGCGTACTGGTTGGACGAGCGGGACGACGAGCTGAACCCGGCCGGCGTGAAGGGCCTCGGCGAGATCGGCATCGTCGGCGCCGCGGCGGCGGTCGCCAACGCGGTGCACCACGCGACCGGCGTACGGATCCGGGAACTGCCGATCCGGCTGGACAAGCTCATCGGAGTATCAGACTTGGCTTAAATAAGCCATCGGTGATATAACTGTCGACGTGCACGCCTTCGACGTGCTGGGCGATCCGGTCCGGCGCCGCATCCTGGAGTTGCTCGCCGGTGGCGAGCAGACCGCCGGCGCGGTCAGCGCGGTCATCAGCGAGGAGTTCGGCATCTCCCAGCCCGCCGTGTCCCAGCACCTCAAGGTGCTACGCGACAACGGTTTCGCCACCGTGCGGCCGGAGGGCACCCGCCGGCTCTACGCGGTCGACCCACGCCCACTGCGCGAGGTCGACGGCTGGTTGGAGCACTTCCGCCGGTTCTGGACCCCACCCCTGGCGGCACTCGCCACCGAGCTGGCCCGGGGCCGACGCGAGCGTCGGCTGCGCGGGCCCGCCGACCCACCCGACGAGAGGAACACCTGATGTTCGACGCCACCGAGCAGATCAACGCCGTCCAACGGAAGGTCGGCAGCCGCACCCTGGAAGCCGGTGAGGCGCGGGTCACCACGATCAGCCAGACCTACCAGGCGACGGTCGAGGATCTGTGGGACGCCTGCACCAGCGCCGAGCGCATCCCGCGCTGGTTCCTGCCGATCTCCGGCGACCTGCGACTGGGCGGCCCGTACCAGCTCCAGGGCAACGCCGGCGGCACCGTCGAGAGCTGCGAGCCGCCGCACCGCTTCACCGCCACCTGGGAGATGGGCGGCGAGGTGAGCTGGATCGAGGTTCGCCTCACTTCAATCGACGACGAGCGGACCCGCTTCGAGCTGGACCACATCGCGCACGTCGACCAGGACCGGTGGGCCCAGTTCGGGCCGGGCGCGGTCGGTGTCGGCTGGGACCTCGGGCTGCTCGGCCTCGCCTCGCACCTGGCCGGCGACGGCAGCGGGATCACCCCGGAGCAGGGCGCCGAGTGGACCGCCTCCGACGAGGGTCGACGGGCCATGGAGCTGAGCAGCCAGCTGTGGTGCGAGGCGAGCATCGCCGCCGGCACCGACCCCGACGAGGCGAAGGCCGCCGCCGAACGCACCACCGCCTTCTACACGGGCGCCCCGGCGGCCTGAGCACGCAGCGGCGGCCGGGCGGCGAGGGCGGCTGGGCGGCGGGGGCGGCGACGCGGCGGTCTGAGTGGGCATCGGAGTAACGTGCTGCGGCATGACCGGCACGCCGTACTCGCACTGCTCCTACTGCGGCGCCGCCTACCCGGCGGCCGCCGGATGGCCGCGAGTCTGTGCGGTCTGCGGCGAGACCGTCTGGCGCAATCCGCTGCCGGTGGCGGTCGCGGTGCTGCCGGTCCGCACGGCCGAGGGCCTGGGCGTGGTGGTGGTCCGCCGGGACATCGAGCCGGCCCGCGGCCAGCTCGCGCTGCCCGGCGGCTTCATCGAGTACGGCGAGGAGTGGTCCGACGCGCTCGTCCGTGAGCTGCGGGAGGAGACCGGCCTGATCGCGGCGGGCGAGGATGCCCGCCTGTTCGCGGTGCACGGCGCACCCGCGGGCGGCACGATGATGGTCTTCGGAGTGCTGCCCGAGCGGGCGGCCGAGGAGCTGCCACCGTCGGCGCCGACCGAGGAGGCGACCGAGTGGTTGGTGCTCACCGACCCGGTCGAGCTGGCGTTCTCCACCCACACCCGGGTACTCGCCGACTTCCTCACCCCCGGCCGCCCCGCCTGACCCACCGCCTCGCCGCGCCTCACCCGCCACCGCCTCGCCCGACCGACCCCGCTGCCCCCAACGAGCGCAAGATCGCGCTCGATCCTTGTTGTAGTGGCCTCAGCAACCGCCGAGGCCACTACTTCCTGGATCGAGCACGATCTTGCGGTGCGGTGCGGTGCGGTGCGGTGCGGTGCGGTGCCGGGCGGGGCGGGGGGCGCCGCCTGACGCCCGCCCGGGACCGCCTGCTGCCGCTAGGTGGTCGGCAGGTCGTGGGGCGCGTCCGGTGGACCCTCGCTGATCGGCAGCAGGACCCGGAAGGTGGTACGGCCCGGCTCGGTCTCCACCCGGATGTCGCCGTGGTGTTTGTGCACCACGATCCGGTACGAGATGTCCAGCCCCAGTCCGGTGCCCGCGCCGACCGGCTTCGTGGTGAAGAACGGCTCGAAGATGCGCGGACGCACCTCCGGCGGAATGCCCGGTCCGGTGTCGGTGATCTCCACCGTCAGTTGGTCGCCCACCCGTCCGGTGCGGACGGTCAGCACACCCTTCTCCCCCATCGCGCCCAACGCGTTGTCGATCAGGTTCGTCCACACCTGGTTCAGCTCGGCCGCGTACGCGGGGACCGGCGGGAGACCCCGGTCGTACTCGCGGACCAGCTTGACCTCGGCGGGAATCTTGCCCTTGAACATCACCAGCGTCGCGTCGAGCAGGTCGTGCACGTCCACCACCCGGTGTGGCGCGCGATCCAGCTGCGAGTACTGCTTGGCGGCGTCGACGAGCCCGGAGATCCGGGTGACCGCGTCGCCGATCTCCCGCATCAGCAGCTCGGTGTCGACGGTGTAGGTGAGCCAACGCACCGCCGCCTCCAGGTCCGCGGCCCCGACCGCGGCCTTCACCTGCGCCAACCACGCCGCGTCGAGCCCACCGCCGACCAGGATCGGCGCCAGGTCCCAGGCGCCGCCGACCCCGTGTTCCTCCAGCCAGTCGGTGAGGATGTCCTCGGCGTCGGCGGTGGCCATCGGGGTCAACTTCGGCGCGGTGGCCACCCGGGCGACCGCCTCCTCCTGCAACGCGACCAGGCCGTGCAGGGCGCGCCCGTCGAGCCGCCCGTCGGCGATCATGGCCAGCTTGTGCCGCATCCCGGCGACCCGGTCCCGCAGGACCGACGTGGCCCGCACCGCCGCCGCCGCCGGGTTGTTCAGCTCATGGGTCAGCCCCGCCGAGAGCGAACCGAGGGCCAGCAGCCGCTCCCGCTCACCGACGATGGCCTGACTGTCCCGCATCCCGAAGAACAGCCCCTCCAACAGGTGCATGGGCATCGGGAACCAGGACCGCAGGGCGTACGCGAAGTCCTCCGCCGGCAGCACGAAGAAGTCCGCATCGGTCACCGCCCGCAGACTGTTGCGGTAGATCTGGTCGACCTGATCACCCAGGTACGCCTGGACGGCCCCGCCGTACACCCCGCGCTGTTCGGTCCGGCTGACCTCGACGTCGTCGCCGCGCACCTGACGACTCAACGCCACCGCGCCGCGCAGCAGCACGAAGAAGCAGGTCGCGGGCTCACCCTCGCCGTACACGAGGGTGCCGCCGGCGCGCTGCTCGACCCGGCCGCGCTCGGCCAGCCAGTCGAGCTGCCCGTCGTCGAGCGACTCGAACAGGAACAGGGTGCGCAACTGGGCCGGGGTCAGCCGGTCAGACTCGGTGGTCACGGGGACTCCTTCGCTCGAGACTGGGCTCGCAGAACCGGCTCACCGAGCCACCTTCCGTTCGCAACCGCCGGGCCCGCAAACCCGGCTCGCTCCTCGCGCTCACTGGGCTTCCAGGTAGCGGTGCACCAGCGACACCGCCATCGCGCCCTCGCCGACGGCCGAGGCGACCCGCTTGACCGACTCGGCCCGCACGTCCCCGGCGGCGAACACGCCCGGGACGCTGGTCTCCAGGTGGTACGGGTCGCGCGACAGCGACCAGCCGGCCGGTCGCCGCCCCCCGGTGAGGAGATCCGGGCCGGTCACGATGAAGCCACGCCCGTCGCGGACCAGCACCCCGTCCAGCCAGTCGGTGCGGGGCTCCGCGCCGATGAAGATGAACAGCCAGGAGGTGTCGACCGAGCGGGCCTCCCCGGTGCGGGTGTCGCAGAGGGTGAGCCGTTCCAGGTGGTCCTCCCCCGCACCGCCGACCACGGCGGTGTGCGGGTGCACGGTGATCTTGTCGATCCGCTCCAACTGGTCGATCAGGTAACGCGACATCGAGGCGGTCAGGTCCGCACCCCGGATGAGCAGGTGCACCCTCGACGCGTACCGGGAGAAGTGGACCGCCGCCTGACCGGCGGAGTTGGCCCCGCCGACGATGTAGACGTCCTGCTCGACGCAGCTCGGCGCCTCGGTGGCGGCGGCGCCGTAGAAGACTCCCCGCCCGGTGAAGTCGGCCAACCCCGGGGCGTCGAGCACCCGGTACGACACACCGGTGGCCAGCACCACGGTGTGCGCGGCGATCTCGGTGCCGTCGCCGAAGCGCAGCAGCCGGGCGCCGCCGGCCTCGCTGAGACCGACCACCTCCCGGGCGCTGAGCAGCTCGGCGCCGAACTTGACGGCCTGCCGCCGGGCCCGATCGGTCAACTGCGCGCCGGACACACCGTCCGGGAAGCCCAGGTAGTTTTCGATCCGGCTGCTCTGCCCGGCCTGACCGCCGGTCGCCCGTCGCTCGACGAGCACGGTGCGCAGCCCCTCCGACGCGCCGTACACGGCGGAGCCGAGACCGGCGGGCCCGCCGCCGATCACCACCAGGTCGTAGAAGTCACACGCCGGCACCACCGTCAACCCGGCCAGGGCGGCCAGCTCGGCCTCGCTCGGGGCGACCAACGCCTTGCCCTCGGGCGTCACCACGAGGGGCACGTCCGCCTCGGTGGCCCCGGCAGCGTCGAGCAGCCGGACGCCCTCCGGGTCGTCGGACAACAACCACCGGTACGGCACCAGGTTGCGGGCCAGGAAGTCGCGGACCTTGAACGACGGCGCCGACCAGCGGTGCCCGACGACCCGGATCTCGGCGCTGGCCGCGTCCGGGGTGGCCGCCCACGCCTCCAACAGCCCGTCGACGACCGGGTACAGCTTCTCCTCCGGCGGATGCCACGGCTTGAGCAGGTAGTGGTCCAGGTCGACCACGTTGATGGCCTCGATCGCGGCGTCGGTGTCCGCGTACGCGGTGAGCAGCACCCGGCGGGCGGCCGGGAAGATGTCCATCGCCGCTTCCAGAAACTCGACGCCGGTCATCTCCGGCATCCGGTGATCGGCCAGCAGCAGCGCCACCTGTTCGCCGCGCAGCTTGACCTCACGCAGCGCGTCCAACGCCTCCGGGCCGGAGGACGCCCGCAACACCCGATAGCGGTCGCCGTAGCGGCGCCGGATGTCCCGGGCGACCGCCCGGGACACCACGGGGTCGTCGTCGACGGTCAGGATCACCGGGTTCGCCATGGCGCCATGAAATCACCTGTCGAGGGTCGACCGCACCATCGCCCGGGCCCGGCCCACGGTTGATCGCCTCCGAGGTGGGTAAGCGGGGGAGCCGCGCGGGTGGCCGGACATCGACGACCCGCCCGGTTGCCGCGCACAACTCGGGGGGCCCATGGCGGACGCGACACCGACCGGACCGACGACGTCGGGCGGGATCGTGGAGCTGCGGGTGCATGGTGTCTCCGGCGCGGGCGCGGACCAGGTGCTGGACCGGCCGCACGTGCACCAGGTCGCCGGGGACCGCAGCGGAGGGTTCTACCGGCCGCGTCCCGGCTATCCGGACTCCACCGGGACGGACGGGGTGACGCTGGAGGCGTACCGCTGGAGTGACCTGCCGTCCGGCACGGCCGTGCGGACGTTGTCGCTGGTCTTCCTGCTGCCGTTCATGCTCTGCAACGTGGCGCTCTGGATGCGCCCGGCCAACACCGCGTCGAAGCGCGGCTTCATGGCGCTGTGCCGGGTGCTCGCGCTCACTCTCACAGCGCTCTACGTGCTCTCCATCGTCGGAGTGGCGCTGGACCTGATCGCGTGGCGCTGCATGGACACCCCGTCGTGCCTGGCCGGCCGGAGCTGGCTGTCCTGGCTCGGCGGGCGTCCGCCCGGGCTGCGCCTGGGTGTGCTGGCGCTCGTGCCGGTCGGCGCCATCGGGCTCGTCTGGTGGCTGGGCGCTCGCCCGAGCCATTCGTTCGACGCGTTCCGGACGCCGTCGATGTCACCGTCGAAACACCAGTTGAGCGCAGTCGGCCAGTGGGACGGCGAGCCGCTGGTGGGTCGGCTGCGCTCGGTCCACGTCGCGGCGGCGTTCGCCACGTTGAACGGCAGCCTGCTGGCCGCGCGAGCCAGCCAGCACTCCTCGCGGGTGATGGTGATCCTGCTGACGGCCACCTTGGCGGTGCTGCTGAGCTGCCTGGTCCTGGTCACCGTCGTGCCGAGCATCGACCGCGCCGGCCCGGCGCCCCGGGTCGACAGCGTCTTCCGCGGGCTGCGCACCATCACGTGCGGTCTGACGATGCTGGTGATCGTGCACGTCGTCATCAGCCCGGCACCGTGGCCACAAGGCGGTTCGCTGCCCGGTTACGGCGCGACCGTGGCCTGGCTGTTCGTCAGCCAGACCGTGCTGGTGGTCGCGCTCGCCGTGCTGGTGATCTGGCGGCGGGGTTCTGGGCAGCGCAGGTCACCGCTGCGCGCGTTGGGAGCGCCGGTCTTCATGACGATCTCGGCCGGGCTCGCCGTGGCGTTCTCGGCCGAGCTGGTCTACCGGGTGGCGGACCTGCTCGATCGCGAGGGGACGACCGCGGACGGCCTGGAGACCAGCCCTCCCCTGGCGTACAAGTGGGCGATCTTCGGGTTTTTCCTGGCGGTGGTGACCGCTCTGCTGGTGGCCGGCCTGGTCACCAGGATGACCCGGCGCGGGCGGCGACGGGCCGCGCGGGCGATCGTGGCCGCCGACTTCCCGCACGCGCCGCCGCAGGCGGCGGCGCGGGTGCGGCGGGTCGAGCAGGCGGTGGCCCGGGCCCGTTTCACCGAACGGTTGGAACCGCTCTCCGTGGTGTACGCCGGCCTGGCGGCGCTCGGCCTGGCCACCAGCCTGCTCGGCCTGCTCCAACTCCTACCCGGCGACGTGGTGCAGCGCTATGTCGGAGTGCCGGAAGACATGGTCAACTTCCTGATCGGCTCGGGCAGCTACGTGATCGCCGCGATCCTGCTCGGTCTGGTGGTGGGAGGCATCTTCGCGTACCGGACAGCGCTGTTCCGCCGGTACGTGGGGGTGCTCTGGGATCTGGGCACCTTCTGGCCCCGGGCGGCGCACCCGTTCGCGCCGCCCTGCTACGCCGAGCGGGCCGTGCCGGAGTTGGCCAAGCGGATCACCTACCTGGTGGAGCAGGGGCAGGGCGTGCTGCTGGCCGGACACAGTCACGGCTCGGTGCTGCTCGCCGCCACGGTTCTGCAACTGCCCACCCGGATCACCGAACGGGTCGCCCTGCTGACCTACGGGTCACCGCTGGGCCGGCTGTACTCCCGGCTGTTCCCGGCGTACGCCGACGAGCCGGCGCTGCGGGAGATCGGCGAACGGGTCGGCTGGCGCTGGATCAACCTGTGGCGCGACACCGACCCGATCGGCGGTTGGATCTTCGCCTCCCACCGGCCCGGGGAGACCGAGACACTGACCGGGCCGGCCGCGACGGTGGACCGGCGGTTGACCGACCCGCAGGACGTGGTGCCGGCGCCCAGCGACAGTGTTCCCCCACCGCTGCTGGGACACTGGCCGTGTGAGTCGCAGGAGGCGTTCACGGACGCGGAACGGGACCTGACCGCGCGACTACGTCCGGCGCGCGGCTGAGCCGGCCGGTACGACCGCTACGGCGGCCGGATATCGTCGCCTGGTGACCCCGTCCAAGCCGCCCGCACGCCGATTGATCGCCTCGAACAAAAAGGCCCGGCACGAGTACACGGTGCTGCGCACGTACGAGGCGGGCATCGTACTGGTCGGCACCGAGGTGAAGTCGCTGCGCGAGGGGCGGGCCTCACTGGTGGACGCGTTCGCGCACGAACGCGACGGCGAGATCGTGCTGTACGGCCTGCACATCGCCGAGTACGCCTACGGCACGTGGACCAACCACGCCCCGCGCCGCAACCGCAAGCTGCTGCTGCACCGGGCCGAGATCGACCGGATCCTGGACAAGGTCCGCGAGGGCGGGGTGACCCTCGTTCCGCTGTCGATGTACTTCGAGAACGGCTTCGCCAAGGTCGAGTTGGCCCTCGCCAAGGGCAAGCGCTCCTACGACAAGCGGCAGACGCTGGCCGAGCGCGACGCCAACCGGGAGATCGCCCGCGAGCTGGGCCGGCACCTCAAAGGCCACCCCCGCAGGCCCTGACTCCCTCGCGTTCGCCCGGGACACGATTTCGCACGCGCTCTTAGCGGGGCTGCCTTCGCGGGCTCTCTTCGCATGCGCCGTTGCAGGCGCCGCGTGCGGTCGCCTCCGCGCAGGCCCATCGCGGGCTCTGTTCGCATGCGCTTCGCGGGTGGGTCGCGGCGTGGCGCGCCGGGACATCGTTGACGTCGTCCACGAGACGTGGTCTGCTCAGTCGACGCCGTTACTGAAAACGGCAACCATTAGCTAAAGCGGAGGAGAACCATGTCGCTCACCGTCCCGCCCGCCCTGCTCGACGCCGCCGAACGCGGCCCCGTCGACGACGAGGCGTTCATCGCCTGCGTCCGTGACTCGCTGCCGTACGCCTGGGCCACCGTCAGCCGGGTGGTCGCCGAACTGGAGGCCGGCGACGCCGACCTGGCCGACAACGTCGTCCCGCCGCCCACCGACGCCGACCGGGGTCAACTGCTCCGCGCCCTGGCGAGCGACGCGATCCGCGCCGGCCTCGAGCGGCATTTCGGCGTACGCCTGGCCTTCCAGAACTGCCACCGCGTCGCCGCGTTCCGCCCGTCAGCCGTCGACAGCGAGCGCTACCGCCGCTTCGTGTCGACCCGTGGCCAACTGCTCAACCAGTCCCCCGAACTCCGCAACTGCTGACCCGCGGCGGGGGGGGGGGGGCCCCCCCCGCCCCCCCCCCCCCCCCCCCCCCCCCCCCCCCCCCCCCAAACACAAACCAAAAAAAAAAAAAAAAAAAAAAAATAAATATTTCGGAGAGG
>NZ_JBEXIM010000031.1:0-67781 GCF_040608575.1 Micromonospora sp. NPDC005171
CTCAACGACCGCCCCCGCATGACCCTGAACTGGGCCACCCCCGGTGAGAAAATGACCCAGCTCCTCGGTGTTGCAACCACCGGTTGAGCCCGCCCTGCGAACGGAAACTGTCCAAGATTGCCGCAACTGCCGGCGGTCCTCTAGGGGTGGTCCCGGGGGACGATTTCGGTGGCTGTCCCGGATTCGGCTGGGGTGGCTGCGGCGACAGGCTGAGGCATGCCTGTTTCCCGGAGTACCGGCCTGCTGGCGCTGGGCGGGATCGCCCTGGCGGCGCTGCTCACCGTGATCGGCCACCTCGAAGTCAACGACGACCTCAACCCGTGGGCGTTGACCATCAGCGACTTCGCGGTCTCCGACCGGGGCGGCGTCATCGACGTCGCCATGGTGGTGCTCGCGCTCGCCACCGTGGCGCTGCTGTACGGGCTGCGCCGCACCGCGCCGACACGGCCCGGCCGGGCAGCCGAACTGCTGCTCGTAGCGTGGGCGACCGGGCTGCTGCTGGCCGCGGTGGTGCCGACGAACGAACCGGGCACCGCCATGACCACAGCGGCCTACGTGCACCGGTACGCCTCGGTGATCGCCTTTCTGGCACTGCCGGCGGCCGGTTGGCTGCTCGCCAGCCGGTCCGACCTGGCGCCGGTCGCCCGGACGCTACGCACCCTCGTCCTGCTGAGCCTGACCCTGGCGGCGGCGATGATCTGGTCCGCCTACCCCGGCGACCGTCTGCTGATCGGCCTGGCCGAGCGGCTGCTCATCCTCACCGAGGTGGCGGTGCTGGCAACCGTCGCGCTGACCCAGACCCGCGCGGCCGTCGATCATGGAGTGGTGGCAGCCCATCAAACGGGCATAGCGGCGTGAACCGCCCACCACCACTCCATGATCGACGAGAAGGGTGCTGCTACTCCAGCTCGTGCAGCATGAGCTGGCGCGCCGCCTCGGTGATCGAGCCGGACAGCGACGGGTAGATGGTGATGGTCTGCGCCAGCTCGTTGACGGTGAGGTTGTTCTCCACCGCCATGGTGATGGGCAGGATCAGCTCGCTGGCCTTCGGAGCGACCACCACACCACCGATCACCTGACCGCTGGCCGGCCGGCAGAACAGCTTCACGAAACCGTCGGAGAGGTCGTCCATCTTGGCCCGGGCGTTGCCGGACAGCGGCAGCATCACCTGCCGGGCCGGCACCTTGCCCGCGTCCACCTCATCCTGTGAGACACCAACCGTGGCCAGCTCCGGGTCGGTGAAGACATTCGCCGCGACGGTACGCAGCCGCAGCGGGCGAACCGCCTCGCCGAGCGCGTGCCACATGGCGATCCGGCCCTGCATGGCGGCGACACTGGCCAGCAGCAGCACACCGGTGCAGTCGCCGGCGGCGTAGATGCCGGGCACGTTGGTCCGGGAAGCCCGGTCGACGGTCACGTAACCGCCCCGGCCCAGCTCCACCCCGTACTCGGCCAGGCCCAGGTTGGCCGTGTTCGGGATCGAACCGACGGTGATCAGCGCGTGCGAGCCGGTCACCTTACGGCCGTCGGAGAGTTCCACCTCCACCCCGTCGGCGGTACGCCGGACCGCGTCCGCCCGGGAGTTGTTGAGGATCTCCATGCCCCGGTTGCGGAACACCCGCTCGATGGCGGAGGCGGCGTCGGCATCCTCGTGGGGCATCACCCGGTCCCGGCTGGAGACCAGGGTCACCTCGACCCCCATCGCCAGGTACGCGCTGGCGAACTCCGCGCCGGTCACGCCGGACCCGACCACGATCAGGTGCTCGGGCAGCTCCGGCAGGTCGTACACCTGTCGCCAGGTCAGGATGCGCTCACCGTCCGGTACGGCGGTGGGCAGCTGGCGGGGAGTCGAGCCGGTGGCCACCAGCACGGTGGACGCGTCGATCGAATACTCCTCGCCACCGTCGGCGGGGGTGACGACGACCCGGTGGGTGTGCCCGAGGGAATCCTCGCCGAGCCGGGCGGTGCCGGCCACGAAGGTGACCCCCGCCTTGAGCAGCTTGGCGTGGATGTCGGCGGACTGCGCCAGGGCCAACCGCTTGACCCGCTCGTGCACCGCACTGGCGTCGACGGTGACCGCCTCCAGGCCGTCCGAGTGCACCCCGAACTCCTCCGTGTCGCGGTATCCGGTGACCACCCCGGAGCTGGCGATGAAGGTCTTCGACGGTACGCAGTCGGAAAGGACGCAGGCGCCACCGGCGCCGTCGGCCTCCACCACTGTGACATCGGCGTCCAGCTGGGCGGCGACCAGAGCCGCCTCGTACCCGGCCGGCCCCCCACCGATGATCACGATCCGGCTCACAGCGTTCGCCCTTCGTCCATGCTCACAGTGACTTTCTTCTCCCGAGCGCATTCGACACGCACTGTCGTATTCTCCCCCACCCGTCGGCCGGGCTATCGTCATCGCCGTGCGTCATCACGCCGCCTACGGCTCAAATCTCGACCCCGCCCGGATGCGCGCCTACTGTCCGCATTCGCCGATGGTGGGCACCGGCTGGCTGGAGGGCTGGCGGCTGACCTTCGCCGGAGCCGACGTGATCGGCTGGGAGGGTGCGGTGAGCACCCTCGTCGAGTCTCCCGGCGACCGGGTCTTCGTGGCGCTCTACGACATCCACCCGTACGACGCTGGCCAACTCGACGAGATCGAGGGGGTGACCGCCGGCACGTACCGCAAGCTGCACGTCCGGGTCTCCACCCTCGACGGCGACGTGACCGCGTGGATCTACGTCTTCAACGGGTACGAGGGTGGCCTGCCGACCTCGTGGTACCTGTCGGAGATCGCAAACGCCGCCGAGAAGGCGGGCGCCCCGGACGACTACGTCACCGAGCTGCGGGCCCGCCCCACCGGCACCGCGTCGGCGTAGCAGCGCGTATCGCACGCCCCCAGTCTGCTACCGCCGTCGACCGGAGCGCCGGTCGGGCTGGACCGGGGTCGTCAATCACACACCGGCCGCCGGGACGGAAAGCTCGTACATGTCGGTCCAGTGGGTCTCCCGCAGGCCCACCGACCGGTAGAGCGACACCGGGGCGGTCGGGTTGGTGAGGTCGACGCCCAGCCCGGCCGCCCGCCGTCCCTTCTCGGCGTACCTGGCGAAGGCGCGGCGCAGCAGCGCCGCACCCACCCCCCGGCGCCGGTACGCGGCCAGCACCGACAGGCTCTTCACCCAGCCCGACTGCTGGTCGAGCGCCTGATCCGAGGACTGCAACGCGCCGACCGGCACCCCGTCCACCTCGGCGACGAACCACTCGTCCCAGGCGGTCAGGTCGCCGATCCGGGCGCGCCACCGCTCGTACGACAACGGCTCGTGGTCCGGGGTGTCGCCGAAGGCGGCCTCGTAGATCCGGTGGAACTCCACCAGGTCGGCCTCGTCGTCTGGGCGGACCGGTCGGACCGTCACGGCAGGCGTCCCGGCCGGGTCGTCGGGCAGGTCGTCCAACGGCCGGCTCATCCGGACGTACCGCTTGACGAGGGCGAGCCCGAGCCGGCGCAGGGCAAGCTCCCAGTCACGTTCCGGTGCGAAGACCGCGCAGCGGACGGTGAGCGACGGCAACCCCCGCTCGGCAGCGCGCTCGGCGACCCGGTCCAGTTGGCGGACCAGCAACGGCGCGCGGACGGTGGCGCCCCGTACCGGATCGACGTAGACCT
The DNA here is from genome assembly GCF_040608575.1 of Micromonospora sp. NPDC005171. NCBI lineage: Bacteria > Bacillati > Actinomycetota > Actinomycetes > Micromonosporales > Micromonosporaceae > Micromonospora > Micromonospora sp. NPDC005171. The sequence goes on from NZ_JBEXIM010000031.1 coordinate 3,647, forward strand.
CCACAAACTCCCGACCCACCCCGGTCGGGTTGTCCACCGTCGCCCAGCCGACCACTGTGTCGTCCGGGTCGATGGCCAGCCAGGAGTCCCGGGTCGGGTCGAAGCAGGGGGCGGTCAGCGACGCCTCGACATCCTCGGCGTCGAAGTCGGGATGGCCGATGGCGAAGGTGTCCGCGGCGTGCACCACCGCGAGGATCGCTGGCACGTCGTCGAGGGTGGGCCGGCGCGTCGTCCAACCAGCGGGAAGGGTCACGGCAGGACATCCTGGCAGCCGATCGGCTCGGCCGCCGCCCATTTTCTGCCCGGCGGGAGGCTCAGCTCTCTGGCCGGCGAAAGGCTCAGCTCTCTGGCCGGCGGGAGGCTCAGCCGAGGTCGGCCCGGGTGCGGTGCAGCAACTCCACGAACTCCGCGCCGTCAGCGGGACCGAGAGCAGTGAACGCCGACGCGGCCAACCGGTTGGTCACCGCCTCCGCCCACAGCCGGCGACGCACCAGCGGCCCGATCGGCGGGTACGGCGGCGGCCAGCCGCAGGCCACCGCCCCCGCCTCACCCTCCGGCCCGGCCAGCACCGCCTCCAGCGGGGTCATCCCGGCGGCGCGTACCGCCAGCAGGTAGGCGCCGGTGAAGTGTTCCCGGAGCAGCCGCAGCCCGGCGGCGCTGCGGGCCCCGGGAGAGAGATCCGGCAGCGGCATGGCCCGCCACGCGGCGAAGAGCGGCATCCCACTGGCCTCGGCCGCCACCACGGCCCGCTCGACGAGCGCCGACAGGCGCTCGGTGCCGGGCAGGGGGCCGAGCTGCTGCGCTCCCCACCGGCAGCATTCGGCGAGGCTCGCGGCGGCCACCTCGAACGGCGGGACGACCCGGGCGGCAGCGTCCCAACCGTCGGCGACCGCGTCCGGGGCGAGGAACCCGAGGGCGGCGGCAGCCGTCTCGGCCCGCACACCGCCGAGCGCGCCGGCCCGGCCGCTGATGTAGAAGGCCCAGCCGGAGATGCCGAGCAGTCGGGCCCGGCGCAACGTGGTCGGGTCCCGGCTGAAGGCGTCGCCCAGGTCGAGCACGACGGGCTTGCTGGCGGCCGCGACCTGCTCCGGAGTCACCGCGGGGCCCCGCTCGGGCAACCCGACCCGCCGACCACGACCACGACCCGACCCGGGGCCACCCGCCGTGCGCGGCCCACATACTCGTCGTCGTCCATCGATGGTCAGTCTGCCGCGCCACCGCCCGCGTCCGCATTCCCCTCTTCGGCCGCCAGTGCCTCGACCGCCGCCTCGACCTCACCGGCGCGCCGCCGGGCCACGGTGACCGCCCGCTCGGCGGCCCGCCGGGCGAGCTTGGCCCGACTGAGATCCTGCTCGGCGACCGCGCGCCGCCGCTCCAGCTCGGCCAGCTCGGCCTCAAGACCATCGAGTACGGCCGCACCGTCGCGTTCCTGCCCGGTCGCCTCGGTCAGCTCGGCCTCGGCCCGCTCCTGGTCGGCCTGGGCCTTCGCCAACTCCCGGTCCAGGGCCCGACGTTGCCGGGCCCGCTCGGCTCGGGCCGCCCGCTGCGCAGCCCGTTCGGCCTGCTCGGCTCGCTCGGCCGCCCGGTCCGGGCGAGGCGCCGCCTCCGGACGGCCCCGCTGGGCGCTGGGTCGGCGGGCCGGCCGTTCCTGCTCGCGTTCCTCGTCCTCGCCGGTGACCAGCCGCAGCTGTGGCCGGGGCACCTCACCGAAGCCGGCGTAGCTGGCCGCCCGGAGCAGGCGGCCCGCCCGCACCTGCTCGGCGACCTCGACGTCGGAGAACGCCGCGTTCAGCGTCGCCTCCACCTCGGCCAGCGGTAGCCGGCTCGCCGGTGGCGCGTCCGGCTCGGCCGCGGCGAGCTTGCGGACCTCGGCGACCAGTGCGCTGACCACCGCCCGGCGCTGCGCGGACAGCTCCCGCAGTCGAGGCCCGCGCAGCTCCCGCTGGGCGGATCGCAGGGCGTCGGCGAGCTGCACCAGATCGGCCACCAGCTCCGGGCGTCGGATCGCGAGCAGGTTGACCAACCAGGCGGCCACCGTCGGGCGACGCAGCCGGGCCAGTTCCCGGGCGGTGGTCGGGTCGCCGGCCCGGCGGGCCTCGGCCACGGCGGCGTCGCGGGCGGCCACGAACCGGTCCGGTGGGGTGCGGTAGAGCTGCTGCACCAGCTCCGCGGAGAGGCCGGGCATCGGGTCAGACGTCGACCCGGCTACCGGGCTCCAGTCGCTGGTATTCGGTGCCGGACAGCGCGGCGTACTGCCTGTCGAGCACGGCCAGCCCCTTGTCGTTGAGCAACGCGTCGTGCGCGGCGTACGCGCGCCGCGGCGCGACCGCGCGGATGAAGTCGACCACCTCGGAGAACTTCGACCAGGGGGCGTGGATCGGCGCGAAGAGCGTGTCGACGGGGGTCTCGTCGGGCACCACCAACGAGTCGCCCGGGTGGTAGACCACATCGTTGATCAGGTAGCCGAGGTTGTCGATCACCGGGATGTCCGGGTGGATCACGGCGTGCCGTCCCCCGTACGCGCGCACGGCCACTCCGGCGGCGGTGAACGACTCACCGACGCTGACCGGGCGCAGTGCGTCGGCCGCGTCGCCCAGGGCCTCGGCGAGGGAGGTGGGCCCGTGGATCGGGAACGGCCGTCGGTCGAGCTGGAGGCGCACCGCCGCCAGGTCGAGGTGATCGGGGTGTTCGTGGGTGATCAACACCGCGTCCGCACCGTCCAGCGCCGTCGCGGGGTCGCTGAACACCCCGGGATCGACGACCAGCACTCCCCCGTCGTGTTCCACCCGAAGGCAGGAGTGGGCGTACTTGGTGAGTCGCATTGTGACTCCTCGATTATCGAATCGTGACGTCCTCAGCGCAGTCTGCCGGAACCAGCCGGCGTGCGCGTCGCGTCCGAGCTATCGCCACACCGGTTGACGACGATGGGAGCGGGGATGGACGGACAGGTGGGACGACGCCGCAGTGCGCTGCTGGCGGCGACAGCACTGGCGGCGGCGCTCGCGTTGACGGGATGCGGTGCCGGCGACAGCGGCGCGCAGGACACCGCTGGTTCGGCAGCCGAGGCGCCGGCGGCAAAGGGCGGCGAGGCGGGCCGGGACGCCGCCGCGGGCGCACCGGAGGGGGCCGGCGCCGGAGCACCGGACCTGCGGGTCGACCAGCGGGCGATCATCTACACCGGAACGATGCGGGTGCAGGTGGACAATGTGGACTCGGCCGCCCGCCAGGCCACTGCGTTGGCCACCCGGGCCGGCGGCTTCGTCGGCGGCGACCAGCGGCGCAGTGCCGACGTCGACGCGGTGGCGGAGTTGGAGCTGCGGGTGCCGGCGACGAAGTTCACCGACGTGGTGGACGAGATCGCGAAACTCGGTCGGCAGCAGAGCCGGGAGATCGACACTCAGGACGTCACCGAGGAGACCGTCGACCTGGACGCCCGGATCGCCAGTCAGCGGGCCCGGGTGGAGAGCGCCCGCCGGTTGCTGGCCCGAGCCACCTCGATCACCGACCTGGTGTCGCTGGAGAACGAGTTGGGTCGCCGGGAGGCCGACCTGGCCTCGCTGGAGGCCAAGAAGCGACGCCTGGCCGATCTGGCCGCCCTCTCCACGATCACCGTGTCGTTGGCGGGGCCGAAGGCGACGGCCACCGAGAAGAAGGCCGAGACCGGCTTCCTGGTCGGGCTCAGGGGCGGTTGGAAGGCGTTCGTCGTCTCGATGACCGTCCTGCTCACGGTGCTGGGCGCGTTGCTGCCCTGGCTGGTGGCGCTCGGCGTACCGCTGGCGGTGCTGCTGGTGGTGCTGCGCCGGCGACGCAAGGCCCCCGCTCTGGTCGCGCCGGTCAGCGGGCCGCCGCCAGTGCCCGCAGCGCGGTCTGCACCATGACGCGGACGCCGACCGGGATGGCCCGCTCGTCCACGTCGAAGCTCGCGCGGTGCAGGTCGACGTTGGGGCCGGAGCGACCCACACCGAGCCGGGCGAGGGCGCCGGGGACGTACTCCAGGTACCAGGAGAAGTCCTCACCGCCCATGCTCTGCGGTGTCTCGGCGATCCCGTCCGGGCCGAGTGCGGCGGCGGTGGCGGCGGTCAGCACCTGGATGGCGTGGGAGTCGTTGCACACCGGCGGCCGGCCGCGCAGGTATTCCAGGTCGACAGTGGCGCCGGTCGGCGCGATCACGTCCCGCACCACCTGAGCGACGATCTTGGGAGCCTGCTCCCAGGTGTCGCGGTCCATCACCCGGAGGGTGCCGGAGGCGCTCGCCTCCGACGGGATGACGTTGTAGCGGGTGCCGGCCGAGGCGTGGCCGAAGACCAACAGCAGGCCGCTGTTGGCCGGCACCCGGCGACTGACCAGGGCGGGCACCTCGGTGATCAGTCGACCGAGCGCGTCGACCATGTCGACGGTCAGGTGCGGGCGGGCGGTGTGACCGCCTGGGCCGGAGAGCCGGACGGTCACGTTGTCGGCGGCCGCGGTGATCGGGCCGACCCGCAGGCCGACCTGGCCCACCGGCAGGTTCGGGTCGCAGTGCAGCGCGAAGATCTGCACCACGTCGTCCAGGCCGCCGGCCTCGATGACCTCCAGCGAACCGCAGGGCAGGATCTCCTCGGCCGGCTGGAAGATGAGCCGGACCCGGCCGTCCAGCTCGCCGAGGTCGGCGAGCTGGGCCAGCAGCATGCCGACGCCGAGCAGGATCGAGGTGTGCACGTCATGCCCGCAGGCGTGGCAGACGCCCTCCACGGTCGACCGGTACGGGACGTCCTTGGGGTCGTCCAGCGGCAGGGCGTCGATGTCGGCGCGCAGCGCCACGACCGGGCCGTCCGGCCTGCCGTTGACGTCGCAGATCACGCCGTTGCCCTTGGGCAGCAGGCGCGGGTTCAACCCGGCCAGCGACAGCTCCCGGGCGATCAGCGCGGCCGTCTCGAACTCGTTGCCGGAGAGCTCAGGGTGCGAGTGGAGGTGACGGCGCGTAGCGATCAACCCCGGCACCCGGAGCGCGAGAAGGTGGTCCAGCTCGCGGGGCAGAGGTTGGGATCCCGGTGGCGTCTCCGGCCAGGACGACGCCAGCTGGCCACTCGTGGGCAGCGTCAACGCACTCGTCACGTCGAATTCTCGATCACTAGGAATGGATGGATCATCGGGGACAGCAGACAGCCTAGACCTCCGACGGTGACGCTGCGCAACCTCGTTACGGTAATGATCGGAGCGCACAGAGTCACGTATGCCCTGCTGAGGGCGCTCCTCAAGGCGGGGGACAGCAGGTAGATCACGGTCGAACGCCGTCATCAGCCCCTCACCTCCTACAACGCGTAACCGATCGCGGCGGTCACGAATCCCGGCGCCAGTCGGAGCACCGTTGCCAAATTGTCGCATTAGTCGGGGTGGTGAACTGACACTCCGACAATTAGCCGACCACACTCAGCAACGAGCCGGATAAGGACGCTCACACGCACCCACACCCCGTGGGCGCACACGGTGTGCGTCCCGGCTCAACCCGCCGGGTACCCGCTGCGACCCCCGGACACACCGCGCCCGGAGGGCCGCAGCCGCGATCGGGCGCTCAGAAGCGGTCGGTGGGCCGGTACAACCCCCACACCTCACGCAGCGTCCCGCAGACCTCACCCACTGTCGCCCGGGCCCGCAGCGCCTCCTTCATCGGGTACAGCACGTTGTCAGTGCCCTCGGCAGCGGCGCGAAGATCGGCGAGCGCCCGCGCCACAGCGTCGGCGTCCCGCTCGGAGCGCAGCCGGGCCAGCCGGTCGGCCTGGGCCGCCTCGATCGTCGGGTCGACCCGCAGCGGCTCGTACGGCTCCTCCTCGTCCACGGTGAACCGGTTGAGCCCGACCACCACCCGCTCCCCCGAGTCGATCTCCTGGGCGATCCGGTACGCGGACTGCTCGATCTCCCGCTTCTGGAACCCGGCCTCGATCGCGTCCACCGCCGAGCCGTGGTCGGCCACCCGCTCCATCAACTCGACGGCGGCGGCCTCGATCTCGGCTGTCATCGCCTCCACCACGTACGAGCCGGCGAACGGGTCGACGGTGGCGGTCAGGTCCGTCTCGTAGGCCAGCACCTGCTGGGTACGCAACGCGAGCCGGGCCGCCTTCTCGGTGGGCAGCGCGATCGCCTCGTCGAAGCTGTTGGTGTGCAGCGACTGGGTGCCGCCGAGCACGGCGGCCAACCCCTGCACCGCCACCCGGACCAGGTTCACCTCCGGCTGCTGCGCGGTGAGCTGCACGCCGGCGGTCTGGGTGTGGAACCGCAGCATCATCGACTTCGGGTCCTTGGCGCCGAAGTCGTCACGCATCAGGCGGGCCCAGATCCGCCGGGCCGCGCGGAACTTCGCCACCTCCTCCAGCAGCGTGGTGCGGGCCACGAAGAAGAACGACAGCCGGGGCGCGAAGTCGTCGACGGCGAGCCCGGCGGCCAGCGCCGCCCGCACGTACTCCACGCCGTTGGCCAGGGTGAACGCGATCTCCTGCGCGGGCGTCGCGCCGGCCTCGGCCATGTGGTAGCCGGAGATGGAGATGGTGTTCCACTTCGGCACCTCCTTGCGGCAGTACGCGAACGTGTCGGCCACCAGGCGCAGCGAGGGCTTCGGCGGGAAGATGTACGTCCCCCGGGCGATGTACTCCTTGAGGATGTCGTTCTGGATGGTGCCGTTGAGCGCCGCGCCCGGCACCCCGTTCTCCTCGGCGACGAGTTGGTAGAGCAGCAGCAGCACCGAGCCGGGCGCGTTGATGGTCATCGAGGTGGACACCTTGTCCAGTGGGATGTCGGCGAAGAGCAGCCGCATGTCCTCGATGGAGTCGATCGCGACGCCCACCTTGCCGACCTCGCCGTGCGCGATCGGCTCGTCCGAGTCGTAGCCCATCTGCGTCGGCAGGTCGAACGCGACCGAGAGGCCCATCGTGCCGGCCCGCAACAACTGGTGGTACCGCGCGTTGGACTCGGTGGCAGTGCCGAAGCCGGCGTACTGGCGCATCGTCCACGGGCGGGAGGTGTACATGGTGGGGTAGACACCCCGGGTGTACGGGAACTCGCCCGGGCTGCCGAGCCGGGAGTCCAGGTCCTCCGGAAGGTCGGCCTCCGTGTAGACGCCGTTGATCAGGAAACCGGACTCACTTGACCGCCGTTGGTTCATCCCCGGATGGTAGGACGCCTGGCCACGTCGTCGGGTGAGGGATACCGCACAGTGCGTCCCGAGCCGTCGACTCCTGGTGAACGACAGGGCACGTTCTGTCGACTTCGATAAACGTCCGTCGCGTCGGCTTTCGCATCGGGCGTCGGAACCAGCAAGATAGGGGGGTTGTGTCCCAGCCCCCCTCGATTTCCCCCGGTGGCTTTTCTGTGACTCAGATCCCGACGTGGAGCGGCGGACCAGTTAGTCCCGCCAACGGACGAGCGGCGCCCGGCACCGCCATTGGTGGCCGGTACTCGCTGCGGTCCTCGGTGGGCAACGGCGGCATGGGCACGGTGTGGCGCGCCACAGACACCCTGCTGCGCCGTGACGTGGCGGTGAAGGAGGTTGTGCTCCCCCCGGGGCTGGCCCCCAGCGACCGTGACGCAATGTACGAGCGCACCCTGCGCGAGGCCCGCGCCGCCGCCGCCATCCAGCACCCCGCTGTGGTGCAGGTGTACGACGTGGTCACCGAGGCCGGTCGCCCGTGGATCGTGATGGAGCTGTTGGACGCCCGCAGCCTCGCCGACATGGTGATCGAGGACGGGCCGGTCGCCCCCCGCGCCGTCGCCAAGATCGGCATCGCGCTGCTCGGCGCGCTGGAGGTCGCGCACGCGATCGGCGTGCTGCACCGCGACGTCAAACCCGCCAACGTGCTGATCTGCACCGACGGGCGCTGCGTGCTGACCGACTTCGGGGTCGCCCGGATGCCCACCGACGTGCAGCTCACCACCCCCGGCATGGTGCTCGGCTCGCCGCACTTCATCTCCCCCGAGCGGGCCATGGGCCAGGAGTTCGGCCCGCCCAGCGACCTCTTCTCGCTGGGTGTGACGCTCTACACAGCGGTGGAGGGGCGGCCCCCGTTCGACAAGGGCGACCCGATCGAGACCATGCACGCCGTGGTGGAGGACCCGCCCGCCCCGCCGCAGCGCAGCGGCCCGCTGACCCGGGTGCTGATGGGCCTGCTGGAGAAGGACCCGGCGCGCCGACTCGACGTGCACACCTCCCGGGCCATGCTGCGCGAGCTGCTCGCCGGCCCGCTGGGCAGCACGGCGACGGCGGTGCACTCGGTCACCGACCCGTACGCCGTGGTGCCGGTGCAGCAGCGTCCCGTTCCCGTCCTCCCGCCGGCCCAGCCGGAGCCGAAGCCGGACAGCCAGATCGGTGGCCCGGCGATGCTGGCCCCGGGTGAGTCGCTGACCGACCGGCTGGCCGCGCTTCGCCGGGGCGAGCGCCCCCAGGCGGCCCGCCCCGCCGGCACCACCGGCGGGCTCGACGAGACCAGCGCCGACGCGTTGGCCGGCCCACTGCACACGCCGACCGGCGCGATGCCGGCACCTGGCCGACCGGCGGCCGGGCGCACCTACGGCGGCAACGCGGACGCCACCCAGCGGGTGGACGCCGGCGGGCACCCGGACGCCACCCAGCGAGTCAGCTACGGCAGCCCGGCCGATGCCACCCAGCAGGTCGGGTACGGCGGCGCACCGGAAGCCACCCAGCGCATCGGCGGCACCTACGGCGGCGGCAACCAGTGGTCGGTGCCGGGCACCGGCCAGCCCTGGGCCACCGCGCCCGCCGCGTCGGGTGGCAGCGCGCTGGACAAGGTCCGGGCCACCGGTGGTCAGCTCGTCACCACGGTCAAGGGCTGGCCGCGCAAGGTGCAGCTCGCCGCGGCCGGCGGGTTGGTCGTGGTGCTGCTGCTCACCGCTGTGGCGCTCTCCGGCGGCGAGGACGCCCCGCCGAGCACCCCGGCGGCGCAGCCCAGCGCGTCCGCCCCGGCGACCCCCACGATCGAGATGCAGGAGCACACGGCCCGCGGGATCCAGGTCATGGTGCCGAAGGGCTGGAAGAAGGCCACCGGCGGCTCGTACACCGACTACATCGACCCGGCGGACAGCGGCCGCAAGGTCCGCATCATCACCGAGAAGTGGACCAGCAGCTCCACCCGGTGGGCCGAGACGGCCGAGAACGGCCTCAAGACCCGGAGCACCTCCTGCGTCAAGCCGTACAACCAGGTCTCCTCCACCGAGACCGAGCTGGCCAGCAAGCCGGCCGCCGAATTCGAGTACACCTGCGGCGAGGGTGACACGATGCGGCACGGCGTCTGGCGGGGCGTGGCACAGGACGGCAAGGCGTACTCGTTCTACCTCACCGCCACGGACGCCAAGTTCGCGGAGAGCAAGCCGATCTTCGACGAGATGGCGCGGACGTTCCAGCTCACCGGGAACGGCTGAGCCGGAGGGAACCCACAGGGGTGATCCGCCGCCGTGCTATCAAGGGGCATGGCGGCGGACACCACTGACATCGACGACATTCGCGAGCAAGCCCGGCGCTGGCTGGCCGACGACCCCGACCCGGCCAGCCGGGACGAGCTGACGGCGGTGCTCGACGGGCTGCCGGCGAGCGCCCCGGAGCTGGCCGACCGGTTCGCCGGCCCGCTGACCTTCGGCACGGCGGGCCTACGCGGCCCGCTGCGCGCCGGCCCGAACGGCATGAACCTCGCCGTTGTCACCCAGGCCGCTGCCGGCCTGGTCACCTGGCTCGCGGCCCAGGGCGGCACCGGCCCGCTGGTGATCGGGTACGACGCCCGGCACGGCTCCCGGGAGTTCGCCGAGCGCACCGCCCAGGTGGCCACCGGCGCCGGCCGCCCCGCGCTGCTGCTGCCCCGCCCGCTGCCCACCCCGGTGCTGGCGTACGCCGTGCGGCACCTCGGCGGCGTCGCCGGGGTGATGGTCACTGCCAGCCACAACCCTCCGCAGGACAACGGCTACAAGGTCTACCTGGGCGCGGAGCTGGGCGGCGAGTTCGGGGCCGGCGCGCAGATCGTGCCACCCGCCGACGCCGGCATCGAGGCGGCCATCCGATCGGTCGGACCGCTGACCCGGGTGCCGCTGGGCGAACCCGGTCAGGTGCTCGGCGACGACCTGGTCGCGTCGTACGTCGAACGGGCCACCGCGGTGATCGACCCGGACGGGCCACGCGACCTGACTGTGGCGTACACCCCGCTGCACGGGGTGGGCGCGGCGGTGCTCACCGCCGCCTTCGCCAGCGCCGGCTTCCCGACCCCCGGGGTGGTGCCCGACCAGGCCGAACCGGACCCGGCGTTTCCCACCGTGTCGTTCCCGAACCCGGAGGAGCCGGGTGCGGTGGACCGGCTGATCGCGCTGGCCGACTCCACCGGCGCGGACCTCGCCATCGCCAACGACCCGGACGCCGACCGCTGCGCGGTGGTGGTGCGGGACGGCGGCGGCTGGCGGATGCTGCGCGGCGACGAGGTGGGCGTCCTGCTCGCCGACCACCTGATGCGCCGGGGGGTGACCGGGCTCTACGCCACCACAATCGTGTCGTCGTCACTGCTGCGGGCGATGTGCGCGGCCCGGGGCCTGCCGTACGACGAGACGCTTACCGGCTTCAAGTGGATCGTGCGGGCCGGCGGCGGGAGCGCGCCGCTGGTCTTCGGCTACGAGGAGGCGCTCGGCTACTGCGTCGCCCCGGAGCACGTCCGGGACAAGGACGGCATCACCGCCGCGCTGACCGTGGCCGAGCTGGCCGCCGGCCTCAAGACGCAGGGTCGCACGCTTACCGACCGGCTGGACGAGTTGGCCGCCGAGTTCGGCGTGCACCACACCGACCAGCTCTCCGTCCGGGTGGACGACCTGCGGGTCATCGTCGACGCGATGGCCCGGATCCGGGCGGAGACCCCGGCCACCCTGCTCGGGCAGCCGGTGGACAGCGTCCGGGACCTGCTGCCGGAGTCGGACGTGGTGATCCTGCGAACCGGGGTGGCCCGGGTGGTGATCCGCCCGTCCGGCACCGAGCCGAAGCTCAAGGCGTACCTCGAGGTGGTGGAATCGGTCGTGGACGGTGACGTGCGGACGGCCCGCAGCGCTGCGGCGTCGGCCGTGGCCGCGCTCCGCGCCGAGGTCAGCGCCGCCCTCGGCATCTGAGCACCGGAGCAGCGGCTTCCTGGTCGACCCGGCCCGGCCGGGCGCGCTCCACCAACAACACGACCGTCCTTTGCTCTGCACCCGCGGAAGGCTCTGCACCCGCGGAAGCGCCATGCGGCTGCCGGTGGGTGGCGCCTCGGCGGGTGCAGAGCAAAGGACGCGTCGAGCGCGGTCGACCCGACGGTCAGCGGCGCGGGCCGAGGGCCTGGTCGACGGCCACGGCCAGGGCGGCGACGACCAGGCCGACCGACGGGCGGACCACCGAGTCGTCGGTGCTCACCTCGCCGGAGAACCCGGCGCCGGTGGCGATCTCCGTCAACCGGCGGCGGGCGTCGGCGGCGGCCTCGCCGCTCACCCCGAGCGCGGACTCCATCCGGAGCACCACGACCAGGGTGGCCAGCGCGGCGGTCCGCTCGTCCGGGGCTGCCGCGCCGGTCAGCGCCTCGGCCAGCCGCTGGCGGGTCTCCGCCTCGACGGAGGTGTCCACGACCGGGTAACGGTGCACGTGGATGAAGCCCAGCTCGGTCTCGTCGATGTCCCGGACGACGCCCTGCCGGCACAGGTCGGCGAGGATCCGGTCGCGCAGGCCGTGTCGCAGACGCTGCACCCACGACGCCGGGGTGTGCGGGGTGTCGGCGGCGATCCGGCTGAGGACGTCGTCGCTGAACGGCTCGCCGGTCGGCGTCGGGTCGATCACCGTCAGGGACCCGTCGGCGTACGCGATCCGGCCGGCCAGGGCCAGCTCGACCAGCACCGCGGCGGCCATACCCAGATCCAGGCTGATCCGCGGCATGGTCGCCTTGCCGGTCGTGTCGTCGTAGGCGAGGAGCAGCAACTCCTCGGCGAGCGCAACACCAGTCATGGCCGGAGACGGTAGCGGGTTCGCGCACCCCGCGCACGGACCCGCCGGACCCGGCACCGACCGGGTATCGCCTCAGAAGCGGGGCATGCCACCGAACTGGCGGTCACCGGCGTCGCCGAGCCCGGGGACGATGAACATGCGGTCGTTCAGCCCCTCGTCGATCGAGGCCGTGACCAGGCGCAACGGCAGGCCGGAGCGCTCCAGCCGCTCGATGCCGACCGGGGCGGCGAGCACACAGAGCACCGTGATGTCGGTGCAACCGCGGTCGGCCAGCAGCTGGCAGCAGTGCTCCAGCGAACCGCCGGTGGCCAGCATCGGGTCGAGCACCAGCACCGGCAGCCCGGCCAGGTCGCGCGGCAGCGACTCCATGTACGCGCGGGGCTCGTAGGTCGCTTCGTCCCGGGCCAGGCCCACGAAACCCATCGAGGACTCGGGCAGCAGGCCCAGCGCGGCGTCCGCCATGCCCAGCCCGGCGCGCAGCACCGGGACCAGCAGCGGCGGGTTGGCCAGCCGGGTGCCCTCGGTGCCGGTGACCGGCGTCTGCACCGGGTACCGCTCGACGGGGAAGGAGCGCGCCGCCTCGTACACCAGCATGGTGGTCAGTTCGTGCAGCGCCGCCCGGAACGTCGAGGAATCGGTGCGCGCGTCCCGCATGGCGGTCAACCTGGACTGGGCCAGCGGGTGGTCAATGACGTGTACGTCCACGATCGCTCAACCTACCGGTCCGTAGCGCGCGGCGGTGCGGGTGCGGTCGGACCAGCGACGCCGCTCACGTCGAAGCGTCACCGAGCGCTCGTGAGCAAGATCACTCGGCGGTCCGGTGCGTAGACTTCTCGGCATGACGGCGACAACGACGTCGGCCCGGTCGGAGCTCTCCGAGCTGGGACGATCCGAGACCGCTCTGCGGACCTTCCTGCACGGCCTGCCCGGCGTGGACCAGGTCGGCGCGGAGCAGCGGGCGGCACAGCTCGGCACCCGCTCCATCAAGACCACCGCCAAGGCCCAGGCGATCGACCTGGCGATCCGGATGGTCGACCTGACCACCCTGGAAGGGGCGGACACCCCGGGCAAGGTGCGCGCGCTCGCCGCGAAGGCGCTGCGTCCGGACCCGGCCGACCCGTCCTGCCCGCACGTCGGCGCGGTCTGCGTCTACCCGGCGATGGTCCCGCACGTGGCCGAGGTGCTGCGCGGATCGGACGTGCACCTGGCCAGCGTGGCGACCGCGTTCCCGTCGGGACAGGCGCCGTTGGAGATCAAACTGGCCGACACCCGGGCCGCCGTCGCGGCCGGCGCCGACGAGATCGACATGGTGATCAACCGGGGTGCGTTCCTGGCCGGGCGGTACAAGGAGGTCTACGACGAGATCGTGGCCACCAAGGAAGCCTCCGGGGATGCCCACCTCAAGGTGATCCTGGAGACCGGCGAGCTGGCCACCTACGACAACGTCCGGCGGGCCTCCTGGCTGGCCATGCTGGCCGGCGGTGACTTCATCAAGACCTCCACCGGCAAGGTCCCGGTCGCGGCGACGATGCCGGTGACTCTGGTGATGCTGGAAGCGGTCCGCGACTTCCGCGACGCGACCGGGCGGCAGGTGGGCGTGAAGCCCGCCGGTGGCATCAAGACCACCAAGGACGCCATCAAGTACCTGGTGATGGTCAACGAGACCGTCGGCCCGGACTGGCTCGACCCGGACTGGTTCCGCTTCGGCGCGTCCAGCCTGCTCAACGACCTGCTGATGCAGCGCACCAAGCTGACGACCGGCGTCTACTCCGGTCCCGACTACTTCACCCTGGACTGATAGCCGATGTTCGAATACGCCCCCGCCCCGGAGTCCCGCTCGGTGGTGGACCTCAAACCCTCGTACGGGCTGTTCATCGACGGCACGTTCGTCGACCCGACCGACGGTGGCAGCTTCAAGTCGATCAACCCCGCCTCCGAGGAGGTGCTGGCCGAGATCGCCGAGGCCGGCGCCCAGGACGTGGAACGCGCGGTGCGCGCCGCCCGCACGGCGTACGACAAGGTCTGGGGTCCGATGCCGGGCCGGGACCGGGCGAAGTACCTGTACCGGATCGCCCGGCTCATCCAGGAGCGCTCCCGCGAACTGGCCGTCCTGGAATCGCTCGACAACGGCAAGCCGATCCGCGAGTCCCGCGACGTCGACCTGCCGCTGGTCGCCGCGCACTTCTTCTACTACGCGGGCTGGGCCGACAAGCTGGAGCACGCGGGCTTCGGCCCGAACCCGCGACCCATCGGCGTGGCCGCGCAGGTCATCCCGTGGAACTTCCCGCTGCTCATGCTCGCCTGGAAGATCGCCCCGGCGCTCGCCGCAGGCAACACGGTGGTGCTGAAGCCGGCCGAGACCACCCCGCTGACCGCGCTGCTCTTCGCCGAGATCTGCCAGCAGGCCGAACTGCCGGCCGGAGTGGTCAACATCGTCACCGGCGCCGGCGACACCGGTCGGGCGCTGGTCGAGCACGCCGGCGTGGACAAGGTCGCGTTCACCGGCTCCACCGAGGTCGGCCGGGCCATCGCCCGGTCCGTCGCCGGCACCCGCAAGAAGCTCACCCTTGAGCTGGGCGGCAAGGCCGCCAACATCGTCTTCGACGACGCGCCCATCGACCAGGCCGTCGAGGGCATCGTCAACGGCATCTTCTTCAACCAGGGGCACGTCTGCTGCGCCGGCTCCCGGCTGCTGGTCCAGGAGAACGTGGCCGACCGGGTGCTGGAGTCGCTGAAGCGACGGATGGCTCAGCTCCGGGTCGGCGACCCACTGGACAAGAACACCGACGTCGGCGCGATCAACTCCGCCGCCCAGTTGGAGCGGATCCGCGAACTGTCCGACGCCGGCTCCGCCGAGGGCGCCGAGCGCTGGTCACCGCCGTGCGACCTGCCCGACCGGGGCTTCTGGTTCGCGCCGACCATCTTCACCGGCGTCACCCAGGCACACCGGATCGCCCGCGAGGAGATCTTCGGCCCGGTGCTGTCGGTGCTCACCTTCCGCACCCCGGCCGAGGCCGTGGAGAAGGCCAACAACACGCCGTACGGGCTGTCGGCGGGGATCTGGACCGACAAGGGCTCCCGGATCCTGTGGATGGCCGACCGGCTGCGCGCCGGCGTCGTCTGGGCCAACACCTTCAACAAGTTCGACCCCACCTCGCCGTTCGGTGGGTACAAGGAGTCGGGCTACGGTCGCGAGGGCGGCCGGCACGGGCTGGAGGGCTACCTCAATGTCTGAGCGGGTCGCGGTACGCAAGACGTACAAGCTCTTCATCGGCGGGAAGTTCCCGCGCAGCGAGTCGGGACGGTCGTATCTCGTGCAGTCCTCGAATGTGTCACTGGCCTCCCGCAAGGACGCCCGGGACGCGGTGGTCGCCGCCCGCGCCGCCGTCAAGGGCTGGGCCGGCGCGACCGCGTACAACAGGGGTCAGATCCTCTACCGGGCCGCCGAGATGCTGGAGGGCCGCCGCGAGCAGTTCGTCGCACTGGGCATCCCCGGCGACGAGGTGGACGCCGCTGTCGACCGCTGGGTCTGGTACGCCGGCTGGGCCGACAAGCTGGCCCAGGTGTACGGGGGCGCCAACCCGGTCGCCGGCCCGTACTTCAACATCTCCGCGCCCGAGCCGACGGGCGTGGTCGCTGTGGTCGCCCCGGAACGCCCGGCGCTGCTCGGCCTGGTCAGCGTGATCGCCCCGGCGATCGTCACCGGCAACACGGTGGTGGTGGCGGCCTCCCCGAGTGAGCCGCTGGCGGCGGTGACGCTGGCCGAGGTGCTGGCCACCTCCGACCTGCCCGGCGGTGTGGTCAACATCCTCACCGGCGCGATCACCGAGACCGCGCCGACGCTGGCCGCGCACATGGACGTCAACGCGATCGACCTGACCGGGGTCACCGACACCGCGCTCGCCACCGACCTGGAGGTCAAGGCGGCGGAGAACCTCAAGCGGGTGCTCCGACCGGCTCCGGGCGAGCACGACTGGACCGCCGACCCGGGGGTGGCGCCGATGACCGCGCTGTTGGAGACGAAGACGGTGTGGCATCCCAAGGGGGTGTGATCGTTTCTCGGCTTTCTGGTTTTCCGGGGGAGCCCGCCCACTCCGGGCGGTCAGGCTTGATCCCTGCGTGGGCGGGCTCCCCCGGAAAACCTGACGTGGCCTCGGCCCGTCGGGTGGGTCAGCTCACGGGTTATGCCTTGGGATGGGTTGCCGGTCGGCGGGGTCTTGCGGGCCGTGGCCGGCTGCGCTGCCTCGGGGGTCTACTACCGGGGGTAGGATTGCGGTGTGACTCGGTTGGGCGATCTTGAGCGTGCGGTGATGGACGTGCTGTGGGACGTGGTTCCCGGCACGTCGGACGGGGTGACCGTGCGCGAGGTGGCCGACGCGCTCGATGGCCGCGAGCTGGCGTACACCACTGTGATGACAGTGCTGGACCGGCTCGCCGGCAAGGGCATGGTGCAGCGGGAGCGGGAGGGTCGGGCCTGGCGGTACCGGCCGGCCGCCAGCCGTGAGGCGCACATCGCCCAACTCATGCTCGACGCCCTCGACCTGGGCGGCAGCCGGGACGCCGCGCTGGTGCGATTCGCCCGCTCGGTGACCGGCACCGAGGCCGAAGTGCTGCGGGCGGCCCTGGGCAGCGAGGCCGGCCTGCCCGGTCCGGGCTCCACCGGCCGCGACGCGGGCGGGGCCGACGCCCTGACCGATCGGGTGGACGGGCCGGCGGGCCGACGACCCGCCGGCGAGGCTGCGGAGCGGTAGGGCGCACGCCATGGCCTACGCCGTGCACTTCGCCGCCACGATGCTGGCCTGCTATCTGACCGCCCAGGTGTTGGCCCGCTCCACCTGGACGTGGCGCAGCCCCCGGGTGGCGATCGTCTGCTGGCAGGCCGTCGGGTTGGCGCTGGGCCTCTCCGCGATGGGCCTGCCGATGGCGCTCGGGTTGAGCGCGTACGACCGGCCGACCGGTAGCGCCCTGCTCGCCCTGGCCAACGACCTCGCCCACGGCGCCCTGCCGATCGGGGTGGGCACCTTCCACCTGGCCGGCGTCGGCGTGGGCTTCGGCATCGGGGCGGTGCTGGTCACGACGACCGTGCGCAGCATCCACGGCACCGTACGCGCCCAGCGGCGGCACCGGGACCTGCTCTCCCTGGTCGCCCGGGACGACCCGGCCGCGCCGGGCGCGCTGGTGCTGGATCATCCGAGCGCCGCCGCGTACTGCCTGCCGGGTGTGAAGCCGCAGGTGGTGGTCAGCGCCGGCACCCTGAGCCTGTTGGACCGGGCCGAGTTGGCCGCGGTCCTCAGTCACGAGCGTGCGCACGCCAACGAGCGGCACGACCTGGTGCTGCTGCCCTTCACCGCGCTGTGCCGGGCGCTGCCGTGGTTCGGCTGGGTCCGCGACGCGCACGAGCGGGTCGCCCTGCTCGTCGAGATGCGCGCCGACGACAAGGCCCGCGAGCTGCACGCCGACGCCCCGCTGGCGGGGGCGCTACGCCGGTTCGCCGCCGCCGGGCACCGGATCACCCCGGCCGGCGCGCTCGGCATGGGCGACCGGGATATCGATGTACGGGTGCAGCGCCTGCTGATCAGCGACCGGCCGCCCCGGGTGCTCGGTGCCACCGCCCTCGCCGTCGCCACCACCCTGGTCGCCCTCCCGGTCACCCTCTTCCTGAACTAACGCCCACCGGGCACCGCTGAGCCACGCGGCAGCCTCGCGTGCGTCCGCCCCCCGCGCAAGATCGCACTCGATCCAGGATCGAGGGGCATCCCGGGGCCGCGAGGCCACTACATCCAGGATCGAGTGCGATCTCCCTCTACTACTACGTGACGTAGTACCGTTATCTACGACAGGGCGTAGTAGGCAGACGTGTAGCGATGCTACGTGTAGGGTGGCTACGACAAGGGAGCCAACGCTATGGAGGGCCGGTCATGGACACCCTGCTCCTCGCCCGCCTGCAGTTCGCCACCACGACCTCGATCCACTTCCTCTTCGTGGTCGTCACGTTGGGGCTGGTCACCCTGCTGGTCGGCATGCAGACCGCCTGGGTGCTCACCGGCAACCCCAAGTGGGAGCGGTTGACCCGCTACTGGGGCCAGCTCTACGTGATCAACTACGTGCTCGGCATCGCCACCGGCATCGTGATGGAGTTCCAGTTCGGGCTGAACTGGAGTGGCCTGTCGCGCTACGTCGGCAACGTCTTCGGGGCACCCCTGGCCATCGAGACGCTTGTGGCGTTCTTCCTGGAGTCCACGTTCCTCGGGATGTGGATCTTCGGCTGGCACCGACTCGGCAAGGGCGTCCACCTCGCGCTGCTCTGGGGCGTGGCGATCACCGCGTACGCCTCGGCATTTTGGATCATGGTGGCCAACTCCTGGCTGCAGAACCCGGTCGGCTACGAGGTCCGCGACGGGGTCGCCCACCTCACCGACTTCGGCGCGCTGCTCACCAACCCCAGCCTCGGCATGGCCTTCGGGCATGTGGTCTCGGCGGCACTGCTGGTCGGCGGGATGCTGATGGCGGCGGTCAGCGCCGGGCACCTGATCCGGCATACCCCGGACTTCGTGCTCTTCCGCACCTCGCTACGGATCGGTCTGGTCACCGCCGCGCTGGCCATCACGATGGTGCAGGGCTTCGGTTTCGCCCAGTTCGGTCCGGTGGGCGCGGTGCAGCCGACCAAGTTCGGCGGCGACGGCCCGGAGAGCCAGGCGCTGATCGCCGAGTGGACCACCCGGTTCGGCCCCGGCGACTACACCCCGCCGGTGCTGGCCAGCGTCGGTCTGGGCTTCATGATCCTGATCGGTTTCACCCTGGGCTGCGTCTGGCTCCTGCTGCCCCTGCTCTTCCGGGACTGGATCATCCGACTGCGCTTTCCGCTCTGGCTGATCCTGCTCGCCCTGCCGCTGCCGTTCGTCGCTGTCATCCTCGGTTGGATCTCCCGGGAGGTCGGCCGTCAACCCTGGGTGGCGTACGGGCTGCTCCCCACCGAGCAGGCCGTCTCCCCGGTCAGCGCACCGCTGATGCTCGCCTCGCTGATCGGGTTCAGCCTGCTGCTGGGCACCCTCGCCGTCACCAACTGGATGCTGCTCGCCCGGCACGCCAGGCGTGGTGCGGCCGACCCGGCGCTCGGCCGCCCACCGGCACCGCCCAGCGAGCCGGCCCACCCCGAACCCGCCCTCGCCTGAGGAGTAGACCGTGGACCTCGCCTGGTACGCCCTGCTCGGCCTCTTCTTCGCCAGTTATCTGGTGCTCGCCGGTTACGACTACGGCGTCGGGTTGCTGCTCGCCCGCGGCGTCGGCCCGGCCGGGCGGCGGGAGGCGCTCACCGCCCTCGGCCCGTTCTTCCTCGGCAACGAGGTCTGGCTGGTGGCCGCCATGGGCATCCTCTTCGGCGCGTTCCCCCTCCTGGAGGGCGAGTTGCTCGCCGGTTGCTACCCGGCAGTTGTCGGCGCCCTGGTCGGCGTCATCCTGGTCACCGTCGGGGTGCAGTTGCGCAGCCGACCCGACGACGAGCGGATCCGCGCCCGCTGGGACCGCGTCGTGGTGATCGGCAGCGCCCTCGCCGCGCTGGGCTGGGGGGTGCTGCTCGCCGGACTGTTGCAGGGCGTCCCCCTCCAGGCCGACGGGCACGTCGCCGGGGTGACGCACCTGGCCACCCCGTTCGCGGCCGCCGCCGGCCTGGCCATGGTCACGCTGGTCGCGGTGCACGGGGCGACCTTCCTCACCCTGCGCCTGCCCGCCGAGGCCGCCGCCGTGGTCGGTCGTACCGCCCGCCGGTTGGTGCCGGTGGCGCTCACCGCTGTCGCCGTGGCCACCGTCGTGGGCCTGCTCTCCGCCCGGGTACGCGACGCGGTGCAGCGGCCGGCGGTGGCCGTACTCCTGCCGGTGCTGCTCGTGGCGGCGCTGCTGGCGGCCCGCGCGGCGCTGACCCGGCGGCGGCCGGGGTGGGCCCTGGTCGCCACCGGCGCGGCCCTGGCGCTGCCGGTGGTGCTGGTCGGAGCCGCTCTCTGGCCCTACGTGCTGGTGTCCACGACCGACCCGGACGCCTCGCTTCGGGTGGCCGACGCGGCCGCCAGCGCGCCGACCCTGCGGCTGCTGGGCTGGGTGGCGCTGCCGCTACTTCCGGCCCTACTAGGCTTCCAGGCGATGTGCTGGTGGGTTTTCCGAGGACGGACCGACGGTAGGGCACCGGTGTACTGGTGAGCCGCCGTCCGTTCGACCCGCGTCTGCTGCGCCGGGTCCCTGCGGCCCGGGGCGACCTTGCCGTGCTCGGGCTCCTGGGGGTGCTGGCCGCCGGGTTGATCGTGGCGCAGGCCACCGCGCTGGCGTCGCTGCTGGCCACCGCCATCGACGGTCGGCTGGACCGACCGGCGCTGGCCGGCTTCGTGGTGGCGGTCGCCGCCCGCTCGGCACTGGTCTGGGCGCAGGGCACGGTCTCCGCGCGGGTCGCCGCCACGGTCAAGGCCACGCTGCGGGCCGACCTGCTCGGCGCGGTGGGCCGGCACGGGCCGGGCTGGGTGGCCGGGCAGCGGGCCGGTGAGATCGCCACCCTGGCCGGGCGTGGGTTGGACGCGCTGGACGCGTACTTCACCGGGTACCTGCCACAACTGGTGCTCAGCGTGACAGTGCCCCTGGCGGTGCTGGCCCGGGTCGTCTTCGCCGACTGGAGTTCGGCGGTGATCATCGCGCTGACCCTGCCGCTGATCCCGGTCTTCGGCGCCCTGCTCGGCTGGCAGGCGCAGGCCGCCACCGAACGGCAGTGGCGCCGGCTCGCGCTGCTCGGCGGGCATTTCCTGGACATGGTGGCCGGGCTGCCCACGCTGCGCGCGTTCGGACGGGCCCGGGCACAGACCGACGTGGTGCGCCGGATGGCCGACGGTCACCGGGTCGCCACAATGAAGACGCTGCGGATCGCGTTCCTCTCCGCGCTGGTGCTGGAGTTGGTCGCCACCCTCTCGGTGGCACTTGTCGCGGTGCCGGTCGGCATCCGGTTGCTCGGCGGCGGGCTGGCCCTGCAGACCGCGTTGCTGGTGCTGCTGCTGACCCCGGAGGCGTACCTGCCGCTGCGGGCCGCCGGTAGCCGCTTCCACGCCAGCATGGAGGGGCTGGCCGCGCTGGACGAGGCGTTGACCGTCTCCGCCGCACCCGTCGCGCCCCGGGCCGCCGAGGGCGCCTCCGCCCCGGACGCGCGGGGGGAGATCCGGTTCGAGGGCGTGACAGTGGCGTACGAGCGCACCACCGCGCTGCGCGACGTGACACTGACCATCCGGCCCGGTGAACGGATCGCCGTCATCGGGCCCAGCGGCGCCGGCAAGAGCACCCTGCTCGGCCTCCTGCTCGGCTTCGTGGTGCCGACCAGCGGCCGAATCACAGTGGACGGGGTCGACCTCGCCACCGCCGACCCGGACGCCTGGCGTCGGCAACTCGCCTGGGTGCCGCAGCGGGCGCACCTCTTCGCCGCTTCGCTGGCCGACAACATCCGCCTCGGCGCACCGGACACCCCTGCCGACGCACTCACCGCCGCCGTGCACGACGCCGCCCTGGACGACGTGGTGGCCGGGCTGCCCGACGGTGTGGACACCCTGCTCGGCGAGCGCGGTCACGGGCTGTCCAGCGGGCAGCGGCAGCGGGTGGCGCTGGCTCGGGCGTTCCTGCGGGCCGCCCCTGTGGTGCTGCTCGACGAACCCACCGCCCGACTCGACACGGCGGCCGAGGCGGTGGTGCTCGACGCCACCCGTCGCCTGGTCGCCGGGCGGACCGCGCTGCTGGTCGCGCACCGACCGGCGTTGCTGGCCGACGCCGACCGGATCCTGCGCATCGAGGACGGTCGGGTCACCGAGTTGACGCCCGAACCGACCGGGAAGGCCGCCGGATGACCGCCGAACACCCGCCGGCGGCGGTGGCCGACCCGACGCCGGCCGGGCGGGTCGCCGCCGAGCGGGCCGTGCTGCGACTGGCCCGGCCGTACCTGAGCCGTCTGGTCGGAGCCGGGCTGCTGGCGGCCGCCACCGAGTTCGCCGGCCTCGCGCTGATGGCCACCGCCACCTGGCTGCTGATGAGCGCCGCCGGTCAGCCTCCGCTGGACCGCCTCACCGTGGCGATCGTCGCGGTCCGGGCGCTGGCGATCAGCCGGGGCGTGTTCCGCTACACCGAACGGCTCGCCGGGCACGACGCGGTGCTTCGCATGATCACCGACGTCCGGGCCCGGGTCTTCGCCACCCTGGCGGCCCGCCGTGGCACGACGCACCGCTCGGGAGACGTGCTGAGCCGCCTGGTCTCCGACGTGGAGGCCGTCCAGGACCTGTTGCTCCGGGTGCTGGTTCCCGGTTCGGCGGCAGCCCTGGTCGGTGTGCTGGCGGTCGCCGTGGCGGCGCTGATCTCGGCACCGGCCGCCGGTGCGCTCGCCGTCGGGCTGCTGGTGGCCGGGGTGGCGCTGCCCGTCCTGGCCACCGCGGTCACCCGCCGCAGCGCGGCCGAGGTGGCCCCCCTGCGGGGCGCGCTGGCCACCGACGCGATCGACCTCACCCACGGCGCCGCCGACCTGGCCGCGTTCGGGGCGACCGCCGGCACGCTGCGCGCCGCCGAGCAGCGCGCCCACCGGCTGGCCCGGCTGGAACGTCGGCTGGCCGCCACCGGCTTCGCGGTGGACGCGGCCGGCGTGCTGACCGCCGGTGTGACCGCCGCGGCGGTGGTGCTGGTCGCGCTCGCCACCGACGTGCCGGGGGTGCTGGTGGGCGTCCTCGCCGTCGGCACACTGGCCGCCGTCGAAGTGACCCTGGCACTGGTCACGGCGGCCCGGCAGTGGACGCAACTGCGGCAGGGCCTGACCCGGGTGGCCGACCTGCTCGACACGGACCAACCGACCCCGCCGCCCGCGACCGGTCCGACGGACCTGGCCGGCCCCCACGAACTGCGCTTCGTCGACGTGACAGTGCGGTACCGGGCCGGCGCGGCACCCGCCCTGGACGGGGTCAGCCTGGACCTGCCAGCGGGACGCCGGATCGCGGTCGTCGGCCCGAGCGGCGCCGGCAAGAGCACCCTGGCCGCCGTGCTGACCGGAACCGTCCGGCCCGCGTCCGGCCGGGTCACCCTGGACGGACACGACCTCTCGACGTACGCCGAGGAGGCGCTGCCCCGCGCGGTCGGCGGGCTGCTGGCCGAGGCGTACGTCTTTCACGCCACGGTGCGGGAGAACCTGCTGCTCGGGCGGGCCGCAGCCGGCGAGGAGGAGCTGACCGGGGCCGTCGCCGCCGCCGGCCTGCTGGACTGGGTGCGCGCCCAGCCGGCAGGCTGGGACACGCTGGTCGGTGAGGAGGGCGGGCAGCTCTCCGGCGGGCAGCGGCAGCGGCTCGCGCTCGCCCGGGCCCTGCTGGCCGCGCCGCCGGTGCTGGTGCTCGACGAGCCCACCGAAGGTCTGGACCCGGCCGCCGCGGACGCGGTGCTCGCGTCCGCCCTCGCCGCCACCCCCGCCGGGCACTCGGTGCTGCTGATCAGCCACCGGCTCAGCGGGCTGGCCGAGCTGGACGAGATCGTGGTCCTGGACGGCGGCCGGGTGATCCAGCGCGGTCGGCACGCCGAGCTGGTCGCCGCCCCGGGCTGGTACCGGGACCAGTGGCAGCTCCAGGCCGCTGCCGAACGGGGTTACCTGGCGCTCACCCCCTGACCCGGCTCGGGGGCGGACCAGGGTTCTCCCGGACGTCGGCCCGCCAACGTCCGTGGCACTGTGGTGCCATGGCGCGCGGTGAGGACGTGATGGTCGACGAGCACCTGCGGGAGCTGGCCGCTCGGTTGCAGGGGCCGGCGCGACTCAAGTCCGAGCTGCTGACCGAGGCCCGGCACGGGCTGCTGGACGCCGTCGAGGCGTACCGCGAGAGCGGGGTGTCACCCACCGAGGCGCAGCGCCGGGCGGTGGCCGAATTCGGCTCGCCGGCGCAGCTGCTTCCCTCCTGGCAGGCCGAGCTGGCGGTGGCCGCCCTGCGCGGGCTCTCCCTGCGGATGCTGGCTGTCGCCGGGGTGGGCGCGGCCGCTGGCGATCTGACCTGGCGCGGCGCGAGCTGGAGCGAAGGCCCCCGCCCGCCGGCCGGCTACCTGTTGCTTTCTCACTCGGTCGACTGGATCTGGATGGGCACGCTGCTGCTCGCTGTGGTCGGTCTGCTGGTGGTCGGGGCGAGCGCCCGTTCGGCACGACCGGGCCTGGCCCTGGCGCAACGCGCGGTGGGCGCCGGCCTGACCGGCCTGCTGGCCCTCGCCATGCTGACCGGATGCGCCCTCTTCGCCTGGTCACTCCACCTCTGGGACGCGGCGCTGCACTGGCCCCCGATGATCATCGGGGCGGTGTTGGTGGGCGGCGGATACTTCTCGCTGACCCGCGCGGCGCGCGGCTGGCTGCTGGCCACCGCCCGCTGATCGGCGGCCCGACCCGAGCGGGTCAGGCCGGGCTGGGCGGGCTGCCCGGATCGAGGAACCGCCCTACGGTCAGTTGGAACTCGCGCCAACCCGCGCGCTCCCCGGCCAACGCCCGCCGGCCCGAGTCGGTGAGCTGGTACGTCCGCCGCTCCCGGCCGCTGACAGTGCTCCATGTGCTCGCCACGTGGCCGGCGCGTTCCAGGCGGCGCAGCGCCGGATAGATGGTGCCGGTGGGCAGGTCCAGACTGCCGTCGCTGCGGGCGCGCAGCGCCTCGATGATCGCGTAGCCGTGCAGCGCGCCCTGTTCGAGAACGGCGAGCAGGAGAGCGTCGAGATGGCCGTGCAGCGCCTGGGCCTTCATGCGTAGCTACGCTACTTGTCGAACGGCCGCTTCGCCAGCGGTGACGACCAGCAGGTCGGACCCGTGCGCCAGCCGGCCACCGGGGTGCGGGCATCGGTCACCCAGGGCCGCCGACTAGGGTGTGTGCCCAGAGTCACTCGCCGGTCAGACCCCGGTGGGTGGGCAACCCGAAGCACACGGAGGTCAGCGTGGCCCGCCAGTCGCCCCAACGGCCCGACGCCGACGAGCCCGAGCTCGACGACACCACCGGCGCGGCCGAGCCAGACGAGACCGAGGAGACCGACCTCCCGTCGGCGTCGATCGACCGTTCACTCTGGGACGAGCTGCGTATCGACCCAGTGGAGATCGCTCTGCCCGCCGGCACCGGCTTCACCCTCCGGGCGTACCGGCCGGCCAGCTCGCTGACCCCGACCGACGTGACCGAGCGCGACCAGGACGACCCGTTCCTCGCCCGCCGCCAGGCGATCGAGGAGGAGGAGGACGACGAGACCGTCGTCATCCTCGACGAGGAGCTGGCCGGGGAGTTCGCCGCCGAGGACGAGGACGAGGAGTCCACCCGTCGTCGCCGCGACGGCGCCGCAGACACCGACGACGAGTCGGACGAGGCCGTCACCGACGAGGCGGACGAGGCGGACGACGAGGAGGTGCCGGTCTTCCTCAGCAACCGGGGCAAGCTGCTGCTGTTCAAGACCCCCGAGTCGCTCGTCAGTTTCATCCGATCCGGTGCGCCAAACGATCTGTCCCAACTGGACAGCTGGAATGAATTGTCCGAACGGGTGGAGCCGGCAGATATCGCTCCGCTGGACGAGGACACCTACGAACTCGACCTGGTCGTGGAGAACCTGCGCGGCGGGCACGACACGTGGGATTCGACCCTGCTGATCGAGGCAGGCGAGGTCGCTCGTGACCTCTCGTACGCATTGCGGCTGCCTGCGGTACTCGACATGCTCTCCGCCGGCTCCAGCCTCGACGACCTGGACGAGGCACTGCGCGCCACCGCCAACGGTGGGATCGGCGCGTTCATGGGTCGGCGACGGCTGAAGAAGATCGGTGCGCAGACCGCGAGTTTGGGTTGGCGCACCATTGTCGGCAAGATCTCTGCGGTCGTGGACTGGCGCGACTGACCCGTACCGGGGAGCATCAGTTGCTGGCAGAGGAAAGACCTGTCCCGGGAGGAGGACGACGCCGTGGCGCTCGTGCGCGTTTACTGCGGTCTGGCCTCGGCGGATCCGGCTGACCGACCGGCCTCCGCCGGTTCGACGCTGACGTCCGCTGTGGTCGACGACGCAGGCCGTCTGCTGCATGTCTGCGAGATCAGCGATGACGCCGCTGGCTACGCCCAGCTCGTCTCGCTGCTCGTGGAGCGGTCGGGCGGGCCGAGCGGTGCGGCCATCGCCGCCGACAGCGACGACCACACGGTCACCTCGCTGCTGAGCGCGGCGGGACGACCCCTGGCGATCGCCGACGACGACTCGGTGGACGACTTCGCCGAGCGGTTCGCCGATGACGACTCCCTTGAGGAGATGCAGTCACCTCCGGCCGAACGACGGGCGGTCGGCCTGGCCCGCGCGCTGCAGGCGGGGGCGCTTTCCGCCGTCACCCTGCCGGCGCCCCGGGACCTCGCCGGCTACAAGCAGGTGCTCTCCGCGCACGCCGCGCTGGCCAGCGGTCGGCACTCCGCCGCCGTGGCGCTGCGCGAGGTGCTGCGGGAGCTCTACCCAGCGGCCCTACGCGCATACCCGGATCCGGCCGAGCCGGTCTCCCTCGCCGTGCTGGACGCGCTGCCCGAGCCGGGCATGCTCGGGGGCACCGTGGCCCGGGGCCGCGAGGTGTCGGTCGCGGCGGATGCCATCGCCGCGCACCTCGCCGCGGACGGGGTCGCCGACGCCGATGAGATCAACGAGGCGGTCACCGCCCTGCGGGTCGCCATCTCCGAGACACCCCGACGCGCCGCGGTCAACCGGGCGCTCACGTCCGCGGTGGCCGAGACGGTCCGCCAAGCCGTCGCCTCGGTACGGGCCTGCGACGCCGGGTGCGAGGCGCTGGTCAGCGCGCTCAGCTCACGCGTCAGCGCTCCTGTTCAAGCACCCGGCCGCCGTGCCGCTGCCCGCCGTGGCGAGTCCGTCGGTGAGCTGACCGGCCTGGCCGGCACCAACGCCGGTTTGACCGGCACCAACGCCGGCTTGACCGGCCTGGCCGGCACCAACGCCGGGCTGCGGTCGGTCCGACCCACCCCGTCGGGTGCCGAGCCGGCACCCGCCGGCGGGCGGCGCAGTCGTCCCGAGCCGGTCCCCGGTAACGCCCCGCTGGCGTCGCCCCGCCCGCTCGGGCCGCCGCCGGTCGCACCCGCGCCGGTCACGCCGCCGCCTGTCGCACCCGCGCCGATGACCCCGGCGGCGATGGCTGCGCCGCCAGCCTCCACGTTGCCCACCCGCGGCGAGCCGCTCCCCAGCCGGATCGACGGCCCGACCAACCGGCCGGTCTCCGCGCCGCCGCCTCCGCCGCCCGGGATCACCCCGATCGCGCCGGCACAGCGGGGCATGGTGCCTCCGGCCGAGGCCGGCGAGCCGTTCCGGCCGACGCTGACCACTGCCGCGATCAACAACGCGCGGGCCGAGCGGCAGCGTACTGTCATTCCGCCCCGCCCCAAGACCAACGGTGAGCCCCGGCCAAGCCACCAGCAACGCCCGGTCGACGAGGCACCCACCGGCGGGTTCAGCGCCACCGACCTCAGCATTCCGGTGCCGACCCCCCGACCCGAGCAGGAGGCAGCGCCACCCGGCTCCCGGGCCAACTGGCCGCTGGTCAACAACCCGGAGGACCCGTCCGACAGCTCACCGAACAACCCGGTGGCCTATTCGTACGGCGGTAGCCGCGGTGTCGACGCCCCGACCGACCCGGGTCGGGCCGACGGTCGGGTCACCCCGCCCTGGTTGGCGGACGACCTGCCACCGGAACCACCGATGCTGCGGCTGGTGGAGCCACCGCCGCTGGCCGACCGGGCGCTGCGCGAGGGGCTCAACCCTCCTGCGGACCAGCACCTGGAGACGCCACCGCTGCGCCTGGTCGACCGCGAGCAGGCCGCTCGCAACGGTCGCGCGGCAGCCCGCACCGAGCGTGCCGCCGAGCACCGGCCGTCGCCCCCGGTGGAGCACCGTCCACCGCCGGTGGAGCACCGCCCGCCGCCGGTCGCCGACGAGGGCGACGGCGACCTGCTGATCTTCGCGCAGGCCAAGTCGGCGTGGTTCGTCGGTCAGGCCGAGGAGTCCGATCTGGACTGGTCGACCACTGCCGACACCGGCTGGCAGGCCGCGGAGCAGGCCGCCCGCCCGGCGGTGGGCGCCGAAACCAACGCCGGGCTGCCGAAGCGCGTGCCGCAGGCCAACCTGGTGCCGGGTTCCCCGCTACGCGAGGAGCGCCCATTGCGGATAGTGCGTGATGCGGCAAGCCTCGCGGAGAACACCACCGGCTACTTCCGTGGCTGGCGTCGCGGTCAGGAGATCGGCGGTTTCGCGGTGGGTGGCCGACCCGGCCGCGAGGCGGCCGGCGGCTGGGACTTCAGCCGCGACCACGGGGACCGCGACGACGACCGGGAGTACGAGTACCGCTCGGCCGGCTACCAGTCCTGACCCCTTCTTCACACGCAGAAGCGCCCCCAGCCAGCTGGCTGGGGGCGCTTCTGCGTCAGCGGGGCGATCCCGGGCAGGCAGAAGCCGCCTCGCGAGGACCGTGGGTGGGCTTCTGCCCCGGGGAAGGGGCTGACAGCTTCCAGGACGTCAGGAGGCGGCTTGGCGGCGCGCCGGCTCGTCCAGGCGACGAGCCAGCGCGGAGGAACTCACCGGGGCGGCTGGCAACGCCCGGTGGCGGCCGGAGCCACCACCGGGGCGTGCAGCGCCGCGGTCAGGCCGGGGCGACGGCGCGCGTACGGCGCATGGTGAGCACGTACTCGACCAGCGAGATCAGCACGTGCTTCGTCGACTCCCGGTTACGGGCGTCGCAGGCCACCACCGGCACGTCGCTCGAGATCGCCAAGGCGTCCCGGACGTCCTGCGGGTCGTGGTACTGCATCCCGTCGAAGCAGTTGATCGCCACCAGGTACGGCAGGCGTCGGTGCTCGAAGAAGTCGATCGCCGCGAAGCAGTCAGCCAGCCGGCGAGTGTCCACCAGCACGACCGCACCGATCGCACCCCGCACCAGTTCGTCCCACATGAACCAGAAACGGGTCTGACCCGGCGTACCGAACAGGTACAGGATCAGGTCACGGTCGATCGAGATCCGGCCGAAGTCCATGGCCACCGTGGTCGTCGTCTTGCCCGGCACCTGCCGGGTGTCGTCGACGCCCACGCCAGCGGAGGTCATGATGGCCTCGGTGGTCAGCGGCGTGATCTCCGAGACCGAGCCGACCAGCGTCGTCTTACCGACGCCGCCGAATCCACCGGCGATAACGATCTTCGCCGACGTCACGCGGCCGCTCGGGTTCGGCGGGCGGTGCGACATGTCAGAGCCTGCGAAGTCCACTCAGCACCCTCTCCAGCAGTTCAGTGCCCACCGCGTCGTCGGAGTCGTCCAAAATGGTCGGCTCGTGGACCGCGACCAGGCCGTCCGTCGCCATGTCGGCGATGAGCACCCGGGCCACACCGAGCGGGAGCTGCATCCGCGCCGCGATCTCCGCGAGCGATTGCACGCGTCCGTCACACAGCGCGGCGATGTACTGGTGTTCGCGGCCCTGGCCGCCGTTGCCATTGGCAGCGGCCCGGCCGCGCACCGTCGTCTCGACGAGCGCCTCCAGCGCGATGTCGAGCCGGGGACGGGTGCGACCACGGGTCACGGCGTATGGACGGACCAACGCTCCGGTTGGTTCGTCACGATCGGCCATCTCGCCGCTCACCTCCTTCGCACCCGTTACCGGCTCCCACCGGTGAAACCCGTCGTTGTCGTTGTTGTAGTCGTGCCGACCTCACGATCGGCGTAACGTCAGCCCAGCATGCCCGCAGCCGCACGCGGCTGCGGGGTCAGCGCGTCGCCCACCCGGTCGACGAGCAGCGCCATCTCGTAGCCGACCTGGCCCACGTCGGAGCTGCGGGCCGCCAGCACGGCGAAGGACGAGCCGTCCGAGATGGACATCAGGAACAGGAAGCCATTGTCCATCTCCACGACGGTCTGCAACACCGCGCCTCCCTCGAAGCAGCGTGCTGCCCCCTGGGTCAGGCTGACCAGACCCGACGAGATCGCGGCGAGCTGATCTGCCCGGTCGCGCGGCAGATCCCGTGACGACGCGAGGAGTAGGCCGTCCGCCGATACGGCGACCGCATGCGCGACGCCGGGCACCCGGTCGGCGAAGTTGGCGAGCAGCCAACCAAGATCCTGCGTAGTTGTCATCCTTCTTGCTCCTTCTGCCCGCTCCCGGCCACCGGGCCTGAGCCAGACTGCGAGGATTTCCCTCCCGGAGTCGCCTCCGGGCTGGTCGGGTTGTCCGAGGTGCTACGCCCTCGCTGCACGCCCCGGTGGTAGGCGGAGAGCAGGCCACGAACCGCCTCCGGGGAGCGCCGCTGGACCGAGGTGGTGGGCTTCTCCACCGCGCCGGGCACCAGCTGCGCCATCGGCTTGCGCTTCGGCAGACCGGTAGTGGTGGTCTCGCTCACCGGCGCCGCGCCGGCCGCCGCGGAGGCAGCACGCCAGCCGTCGTCGGCGGCGGTCTGCCAGCCGTTGCTCTGCGGTTGGGGCCGGCGGTTCGGCAGGCTCTCGGCGAGGCTGGGGCGGGTGCCCTCGTTCGCTGTGGAGCCGTTGTCCCGCGGCGCTCCTCCGACCGTCGGAGTGTCTGCCATCGGTGTGTTACCTGTCGTCCCGGGTGGTGTCTTGTGGACTGCCCGACCGGTGGCCTCGACCGTGGCGAACTGCTGGGTCGCGGAGTCGCCGTTCGTCGCTGGCTGTGCACCGGCCGCGGTCTCCTCGGAGCCCGGGCGACGGGTACGGAACCAGGCCGACTCGAGCTCCCGGAAGATCGGCAGCTCCATCGTCTCGTCCGCGTACCGCTGACGGTTCTGTGCCTGCGGCTGCTGCGGTGCCGGCCGAGTCTGCGGAGCCGGAGCCGGAGCCGGCGCTGCTGCCGGGGTCGGCGCAGGGGCCGGGGACTGTGCTGCGGCCGGCTGCTCGCCGGGTCGCGGCACCCGCGGCAACTCCGTCGTCATGTCCAGCGCGGCGGCAAGTCGCTCGGGCACCGGCGGGGTGGCCGTGTCCCGGTCGCTACCCGGCACTGGCGGCCACGCCGGCGGCGCCGGCGCGTTGGGTGCCTGCGCGGGCGGTGCCGATCGGGGTGCGAAGCCGCTGAACGACTGGCTGGTGGCCGGCGGCGCCGAGTACGGCTGACCCGAGTACGGCTGACCGGAAGCCGGCGAGGCCGAGACCGGCGAGGCGGAGACCGGAGACGCCGAGACCGGCGGGCCGGCGTACGGCTGCCCGGAGGCCGGAGCCGCGGACACCGGCGCGCCGCCGTACGGGGCACCCGAGTAGGGCTGCCCCGAGTAGGGCTGGCCGGAGGCCGGCGAGGCGGAGACCGGCGCGCCGGAGTAGGGCTGCGCGGAGACCGGCGGCGCCGAGTACGGGTGCGCCTCCGGGCTGCTCGGCAGCTGACGCGGGATGGACGGCTGCTGGCCGGTGGTCGGGGTCTCGTCCCCGGCCCGGCGCTGCGGCAGCGGGTCGGTCCCCTGGCCGTTGGCCGACCGGGGGGTGAACCCGTCGCCGCCGTTCGTCCCGGCCGCGCCGGTCAGATCGGACCAGGCCGGCATCGAGCGGTAGCCGCCGCCGTTGGCGGGGGTGCCGGCACCGTTGCGCGTCGCGGGCTCGAACGGACGACCGCCCAGGGTGACCTGGTTGCCGGACTCGCTCGGGCGAGGGCCGTTGCCCAGAGCGGGCAGCGCGCCGAAGACCGGCGCGGGCCCACCGGACTGTGGAGCGCCGAACTGGGGAGCACCGGCCGCTGGCAGCGCCGGAGGCTGCTGCACCCGACCGGAGAGCGCCCGGGGCACCAGCACCGAGGTGGGCAGGGTCACCTCGGCGACCGTGCCGCGGTCGTTGCCGGGGCGCAGCTCGACCCGGACACCGTGCCGGGACGCCAGCCGGGCGACCACGACCAGGCCCATCATCCGGGAGACGGCCACATCCACCTGCGGCGGCGTCGCGAGCCGCTCGTTGAGGTCGTGCAGCTGGTCGGCGCTGATGCCGATGCCGCGGTCCTCGACGTACAGCGAGGAGCGGTCACCGACCCGGCGAGCCTCGACCATGACCTGCGAGTCGGGCGGGGAGAACGCGGTGGCGTTGTCGAACAGCTCCGCGACGAGGTGCACCAGGTCGTTGACCGCGTGCGCGGCGACCTCGATGTCGCGGTCGATGACGCCGAACTCGATACGGGTGTAGTGCTCGACCTCGGACTGCGCGGCGCGCAGCACGTCGATGAGAGCAGCCGGCTCACGCTGCACACGGGTGGAGTCGGCACCGGCGAGCACCAGCAGGTTCTCGTCGTTACGGCGCATTCGGGTGGCCAGGTGGTCGAGCTGGAACAGCTCGGCCAGCCGGTCCGGGTCCTCTTCGCCGCGCTCCAGCCGGTCGAGGTGCCCGATGAGGCGGTCGACCAGAATCTGCGAACGGCGGGCCAGGTTGACGAACATCGTCGCGACGGAGGCGCGCAGTGCCGCCTGCTCGGCGGCCGTACGGACGGCTTCCAGGTGGACGGCGTTGAACGCCTCGGTCACCTGGCCGAACTCGTCCTTGCTGCGCACCGGTAGCGGTTCGGCGATCTGGTTGGCCAGCTGCACCGGGGAGAGCTGCCCGACGACCTGCGGGTCGCGCAGTCGGGCCACCGCCTGCGGCAGACCGTACTGGGCGACGGAGAGCGCGCCCTGCCGCAGCTCACGGAGTGAGCGGGCCATCGAGCGGGCGACCAGGTACGCGAAGAGGATGGCCAGCAGCAGCATGCTGAGCAGCAGGCCGGTCTCCAGGAAGACCTGGCGCTGGACATCCGACCGGATGGTGTCGGCCTGGTCGACCACTTCGCGGTCGAGCTTCGTCTCGACGGTGCGGATCAGCTTGGCGTTGGCCGTCATTGCGGCTTCCCACTGGTCCGGGCCGAACGGCGCACCGCGCATGTTGCCGGTGGTGTTGCCGTCGATCCAGCCGGTGTAGTTCTGTGCCTGCCGACGGTCGCCGCCCGCGACCGTCTGGTCGTGGAACTTCGCGTCGTCCGGGGTGGCGACAGCCTTGAAGCTCTGCAGGGCTTGCTGCTGGCCGGTGTCGCTGGCGACGTAGTCCCTGCGCAGCGCCGGGGTCAGGCGCTGCCCGCCCTTGACGCCCAGCGCGCGGTGCACCACGACCCGGCGTACGGCGAGGAACTCCTTCTCCCGGGCGACCGCCGCGGCGGCGCGCATCCGGTCGCTCAGCTGGTTGTTACCGGCGAGCTGGGTGGACGAGTCGCGGATGGCGAGCAGGTCGCTGATCAGACCCTCGTACGCCTGCACGGTCTCGGTGAGCGCGAGCTTTCCGTTGAACACCTGGCTGCGGACGCCCGACAGGTCCTGAAGGTTCTGGTCGATGCTGTCGAGCAGACTCTCCAGGCTGCTCGGCAGGTCCTCGATCTCGGCCCGCTGCTGCCGGTAGGGGCCCGCTTCCTGGTCCACCCGGGAGTTCACCCGGTTGTAGGCCTCCTGGTACTGCGCCGTCGGCTGCGTCCCGTCCGCGCCCAGCAGCAGCACGGCGGCGGTGCGCTCGTCCTGCAGAGCGTCGACCAGGTCACCTGAATAGCTCGACAGATTCGCCAGGTCGCCAGCTCGGTTGGCATTGTTGAGCGTCTCCACGTGGTCGACAAGACCACTGGTGCCCACCACGACCGTGGCGATGGTCGGCACGATCATGATGAGACCGAGCTTGGACCAGATCGGCATGTCCCGGAGCCGGCTGGCCGGCCGGCGCAGCCGCGACAGGAAGGAGCCCGCCGTCTTTGGCCGTTTGCTCACGTCACCGCCCTCGCGATTACAGCTTGAACGCGTTGCCCCGGGCAACGCCCAGCGACCGACCCGGCGGGTCGGACCCCCGAGATTCCATCACGCCGGTCGACAAGAAGAAAGCCCAGGTTGTCCCCGACCGAAGGTGTGATGAGATGTTGATGCGATTTGATAGCAGTCTGTCTGGCCGGAGTAACTGAAGGTAATGAAACATCCGCACCGAGTTGTCCTACTGGCCGGCCCATCTGGGTCTGGAAAGTCGTACATAGCGCAGCAAACCGGGTTGCCGGTGCTCTGCTTGGACGACTTCTACAAAGACGGCGATGACCCTACGTTGCCAAGACGAAACGGCCAGGTGGATTGGGAATCGCCGCTGTCCTGGGACGCCTCCGGTGCGGTGGAAATCATTGCCCGACTTGCCCTCGAGGGCCGAGCCGATGTGCCGGTTTATGCGATCGGCGCGGATCGGCGGGTAGCCACCCGGCCATTTGATGTCGCCGGATCGCCACTTTTCGTGGCCGAAGGGATCTTCGCCGCCGAGATTGTCGAGGAGTGCCGCCGCCGGGGCCTGCTCGCCGGGGCGTACGCGCTGCGCCGCCCGCGCGGGGCGACCTTCCTGCGCCGACTCGCCCGTGACCTGTCCGAGCAGCGCAAGGCACCCCGGGTGCTGATTCGGCGCGGGGTGGCGCTGCTGCGGGCCGAGCCGGCCGTGCTGCGTCGGCAGATGGGCCTCGGCGCGGAGGCGGCCCGAGCGCGGGAGGTGCTGCGCCGGGTGGCCGGCCTGCTCGCCGGCCACCCACATGGCTGAGGTCAGGCCAGCAACTTCGCGTACGCCGGCTTGATCACCTCATCGATGATCCGCAGCCGTTCGTCGAACGGGATGAAGGCGCTCTTCATCGCGTTGATGGTGAACCACTGCAACTCCTTCCAGCCGTAGCCGAATGTCTCCACCAGCAGCGACATCTCCCGCGACATCGAAGTGCCGCTCATCAGCCGGTTGTCGGTGTTGACTGTCACCCGGAAGCGCAGGTCCCGCAGCAGGCCGATCGGGTGGTCCGCGATCGAGTCCACCGCGCCGGTCTGCACGTTCGACGAGGGGCACAGCTCCAGCGGGATCCGCTTGTCCCGGACGTACGCGGCCAACCGGCCGAGCGAACCGTCGGGGGCGATGTCGTCGACGATCCGCACCCCGTGGCCGAGCCGGTCCGCTCCGCACCACTGGATCGCCTGCCAGATCGACGGCAGACCGAACGCCTCGCCGGCGTGGATGGTGAAGTGGAAGTTCTCCCGTTGCAGGTATTCGAAGGCGTCCAGGTGCCGGGTGGGCGGGAAGCCCGCCTCGGCGCCGGCGATGTCGAAGCCGACCACCCCGGCGTCCCGGTGCCGCACGGCCAACTCGGCGATCTCCTGCGAGCGGGCGGCGTGCCGCATCGCGGTGAGCAGGGTGCCCACCCGGATGGTCAGGCCCGCCTCGACCGCCTGGGCGGTGCCCTCGGCGAACCCGGCCAGCACCGCCTCGACCACCTCGTCCAGGCTGAGGTCCCGTTCCAGGTGCTGCTCCGGAGCGAAGCGCACCTCGGCGTAGACCACTCCGTCGGCGGCCAGGTCCAGGGCGCACTCGCGGGCCACCCGACGCAGCGCGGGCGCGGTCTGCATGACCGCCACTGTGTGCGCGAACGTCTCGAGGTAGCGCTCCAGGGAGCCGGAGTCCGCCGCGTCCGCGAACCAGCGCCCGAGCGCCTCCGGGTCGGTGGTGGGCAGTTCGTGGCCCACCTCGGCGGCCAGGTCGACGATCGTCGCCGGCCGCAGCCCGCCGTCGAGGTGGTCGTGCAGCAGCGCCTTCGGGACCTTGACGATGTCCTCGTACCGGATAGTTGCGACCATGCTCAGACCCTAGTCAGCGGCCTGGACGGACCGGTACGGGACCGGCCGGCGTCACGGCCGCCAGCCGTACACCCGGTGCACGTCGAGGCGGATGACGAGCCGCCCGTCGGCGACCATGGCGGCGCGGTAGTCCGCCCAGTCCGGGTGGTCGCCACGAATCCGGCGGTAGACCTCGACCAGTTCATCGACAGTCTCGTCGGTGGTGGCCGTGGCCGGCTCGGTGAGCGTGACGGTTCCCTCCGCGACCGCGTACGCGCCGCCGTCCGGCGTGGTCACGTGGAAGCTGGCCCGGGGATCGCGGCGCAGGTTGCGCACCTTCGCCCGGCCCCCGGTGGTGGAGCAGCGGATCAACCCCGGCTCGGCCAGGTAGTCGAGGTTGGACAGCTGGGGTCGCCCGTCCCGCCGCAGGGTGACCAGAACCCCGCGCCCCCGCTCACCGAACAGCTCCCACAGTCGTTCGCTCACGTCGGCACCCCGGGGCGGCGGCTGGTCCGGTCACCCTGGAGGGAGTTTGTTGACATGTCATCGAATCTAGGGGCAGATCGATGACATGTCAACGAAAGCGTTAGACTCGACGTGTGGACGCACCCCGGTGGCTGGACGAACGGGAGGACCGTGCCTGGCGCGGCTACCGCCGGATGCGCCGGCTGCTCGACCTGGAGCTCGCCCGTGAGCTGACCCAGGACGCCGGCCTCTCCGAGCCGGACTACGACGTGCTGTCCGACCTCTCCGAGACACCCCAGGGGCGGCTGCGCCTCAGCGAGCTGGCGGACAGGATGCTGTGGTCACGCAGCCGGCTCTCCCACCACCTGACCCGGATGCAGCAGCGTGGCCTGGTGACCCGCGAGGAGTGCGCCGACGATGCCCGCGGCTCGATCGTCGTGCTCACCCCGGCGGGCCGGCGGGCCATCGAGTCCGCCGCCCCCGGTCACGTGGCCGCCGTCCGCCGGCACCTGATCGACCTGCTCACGCCCGCAGAGGTCGACGCCCTCGGCGCGCTCACCCACCGAGTGGTCGACCACCTCGCCGACCCGGGCCTGCGGGCCGCCCGAACGCAGCCCGCAACGGAGGTCTGACGTGGACCCCCGCATCCTCGACCGGCTGCGCTGCCCGGTCTGCGGCGAGCCGCTGGCCGAGGCGACCGCCGGCACCACACGTGCGCTGCGCTGCCCACGCCGGCACAGCTTCGACATCGCCCGGCAGGGGTACGTCAACCTCCTCGCCGGCCGCGCCCCGCACGGCGGGGACAGCGCCGAGATGGTGGCCGCCCGGGCGGACTTCCTCGCCGCCGGGCACTACGACCTCATCTCGGCCGCCCTCGCCGACGCCGCGGCGCAGGCCGTTGCGGGCCTCGGGGCGTACCCCCTGGTGGTGGATGCCGGCGCCGGCACCGGCCGGTACCTCGGCGCGGTGCTGGCGGCGCTGCCGGACGCCGTGGGTCTGGCCCTGGACGTGTCCAAGCCGGCGCTGCGCCGCGCGGCCCGCGCGCATCCCCGGGCCGCCGCCGCGCTCGCCGACACCTGGCAGCGGCTGCCGCTCGCGGACGCCTCGACCGCCGTGCTGCTGAACGTCTTCGCCCCGCGCAACGGCCCGGAGTTCCACCGGGTGCTCGACCCTGCCGGCACGTTGCTGGTGGTCACGCCCGACACCGACCACCTCGCCGAGCTGGTGGACGCCCTCGACCTGCTGCGGGTGGACCCGGACAAGGCCGACCGGGTGGCCGGCAGCCTGGGCGGGCACTTCACGCCGGTCAGCTCGGCCGTGCACCGGGCGGAGCTGACACTGACCCGGCTGGAGGTCGCCACGCTGGTCGGGATGGGGCCCAGCGCCTGGCACACCGACCCGGCCGCCCTCGGCGCCCGGCTGGCCGCGCTGCCCGAACCGGCCCGGGTCACCGTGGCGGTCCGACTCGACGTCCTGCGACCTCGCTGACCTCAGGTGGAGAGGTCGACCTCTTCCCAGCCGGGCGGCTCGTCGTGGTACGGCCCGCGCAGGATCACCGCCCACTCCAGCGCCCACCGCCGCTGCCCGATCGCGTTCGCGTCGACCAGGCCCGGCGCGCGCCGGCCACCGCGCTCGGTCTCCAGGTACGCCCAGTCCAGGCAGTAGTGCAGGTCGAGCAGGGCGGCCGCGTCGGCCGGGTGCTGCGGCGCCGTGAGGATCCGGGAGCGCCAGTGCGGGAAGGTCTCCCCCTCGGCGATGTGCGGCAGCCGCTCGACCAGCCGCTCGTCCACGGCCAGCGTGGGGTCGAGCTGCTTGCTCAGCCCCAGCACCCAGGCCAGCGCGAAGAGCGCGTCGTGGTGCAGCACGAACGAGCGGTGGTCGCCCTTGCCACCCATCACGAACTGCCACTCTGGCGGGGTGACCATGTCGACCAGGTGCGAGCCGAGCAGCCAGCTCATCGCCGCCTGCGGGGGCATCCCGAAGCAGCGGGCCAGGATCAGGTGCAGCACCGCGATCCGCGCCTCGATCTCCACGGTCGGGCGCAGGTCGATCTGGTCACCCGGCTCCCAGACGAGGGGAAACTGAGCCGGCGGCAACGGCAGGCCGAGCCGGGACAGCTCGTCCAGGCTCGCCTCGCGCACCTCACGTGGGTCGGGGGCAGCAACGGTCACGGCGGATCTTCCTGTCTGCTCGCGCCGGCGCAAGGCCGGTTGTCCCCCCTATGGCCTGCGACAATAGCGCTCCCAGGTGACCGGCACCACGCCAGGGCGACAGTGGATCGATCAGCCGATGCGTTCGATGACCAACGACGTCGCCGCCGGGGCCGTCGACTCGATCCGCACCGCGTCGGCGGCCTCGGTCAGCGCTGCCGGAATCCGCGTCGCGTCCTCGGCACGCAGCTCGTAGAGCGGGTCACCGGCCCGCACCTCGTCACCCGGCCGCTTGTGCAACACCACACCGGCCGGCACGCTGACCGGGTCCTCCTTGCGCGCCCGACCCGCGCCGAGCCGCCACGCGGCAACCCCCATGGCGTACGCGTCGACGGCCGCGACGTACCCGTCCCGGTCGGCACGGACCACCTCCACCTCGGCGGCCGTCGGCATCGGCGCGTCCGGGTCGCCGCCCTGCGCCCGGATCATCGCCCGCCAGGAGTCCATGGCCCGGCCGTCGCGCAACGCCGCCGCCGGATCGGCGTCCGGCAGACCTGCGGCGTCGAGCATCTCCCGCGCCAGCGCGAGGGTCAGCTCCACCACGTCGGCCGGTCCACCACCGGCCAGCACCTCGACCGACTCGGTGACCTCGACCGCGTTGCCGATCGCCAGGCCGAGCGGGGTGGACATGTCGGTGAGCAGGGCAACCGTCCGCACACCGTGCGCACCGCCCAGCTCCACCATGGTGCGCGCCAACTCGCGGGCCTGGTCGACGGACTTCATGAAGGCGCCCGAGCCGACCTTGACGTCGAGGACCAGCGCGCCGGTCCCCTCAGCGATCTTCTTGCTCATGATCGAGCTGGCGATCAGCGGGATCGCCTCCACGGTGCCGGTCACGTCGCGCAACGCGTACAGCTTGCGGTCGGCGGGGGCGAGCCCGGCACCGGCCGCGCAGATCACCGCACCGACCTCGTCCAGTTGGGCGATGAACTCGTCGTTGCTCACAGTGGCCCGCCAACCCGGGATGGACTCCAACTTGTCCAGCGTGCCGCCGGTGTGCCCGAGACCCCTGCCGCTCAGCTGCGGTACGGCAGCGCCACACGCCGCCACCAACGGGGTGAGCGGCAGAGTGATCTTGTCGCCGACTCCGCCTGTGGAGTGCTTGTCGACGGTCGGCCGGCGTACCGCCGACAGGTCCAACCGCTCGCCGCTGGCGATCATCGCGGCGGTCCACCGGGCGATCTCCGGCCCGGTCATGCCGTTGAGCAGGATCGCCATCGCCAGCGCGGACATCTGCTCGTCGGCGACAACCCCCCGGGTGTACGCGTCGACCACCCAGTCGATCTGCGCGTCCGACAGCACCCCGCCGTCCCGCTTCACCCGAATAACGTCAACAGCAGCAAAAGCCATCAGAAGATCTTCCTAGTCGAATTGCAGATCCCGACCCACGGCCGGTGACCACCACGGGGCCGGGGCCGGCGGAGGGATCAAGCCTGACCGCCCGGAGCCGGGCACGGTCGGCCCCCGCCCCCCAACCTCAACCACTCAAGACCAGCGCGCCGGGATCTCCGCAGGCGGCTCACCCTCACCGGCCCAGAAGATGGTGCCGGTCGCGTCCACCACGACCACCCGGGGCGTCCGGGCCAGACCCCAGGTGATCGCCTCGGCCGGGTCGTTCCAGCTCGGCGCCTCCTCCAGCACCCCGGTCTCGGCGCCGGCGTCGTCGCCGGCCGACCGCTCCCAGTACGCCGTCCAGACCTGCTGACCAGCGGACATGTCTGGGTGCACGAAGACGGTGCCGCGCCCGCGCCAGGCAGCCAGCCGCTCCGGGACCACCGGCACCGGCGTCTCCCCGGTGACCGCCTCCAGGTCCTCCACGCCGAAGGCGTGCGGCAGCAGCTCGGCCATCCGCAGCGGCCGGGTCTTGCTCTCGATCAGGCACTCCGGCCCGCCGTGCTCCCAGAGCAGCTGCCGGCAGCGGCCGCACGGCATCAACGGCTCGCCGGTCGCGTCGACGCAGGAGAGCGCGACGAGCCGACCGCCACCGGTGGCGTGCAGGCTGGACACGACTCCGCACTCGGCACAGAGCGTCACCCCGTACGCGGCGTTCTCCACGTTGCAGCCGACCACCACCCGGCCGTCGTCGACAAGCGCTGCCGCGCCGACCGGGAACGTCGAGTACGGCGCGTACGCGTGCCGCATCGCGTCGGTGGCGGCGGCGCGCAACTGCGCCCAGTCAATGTCCGTCATGCCATCATTCTGCCGAAGTAGCCGGGTCAAAAGCGGGCAGGGCCGGTCCCCGGCCCGGCGCGCAGCGGTCTGTGGTGATGGTGGTCAGCCCTTGATGTACGGCTTGCCGTCGGCGGCTGGTGCCCGGACCCGACCGACCAGCCCGGCGACGGCCAGGATGGTCGCCAGGTAGGGCAGCATGGCCAGGAACTGGCTGGGGATCGAGCTGCTGATCGCGCCCAGGTAGGTGGCGAGCTGGTCGGCGAAACCGAAGAAGAGCGCGGCGAGCAGCGCGCCGGTCGGGTTCCACCGGCCGAAGATCAGTGCGGCCAGGGCGATGAAGCCCTTACCGCCGATCATGTTCTTGGTGAACGAGTAGAGCGCCAGCGTGTAGGACGCCCCGCCGATGCCGGCGACCACGCCGGCCAGCAGCACGTTGCGGTAGCGGACCCGCAGCACCTTGACGCCGAGCGTGTCGGCGGCGATCGGGTGCTCGCCCACCGAACGGGTCCGCAGCCCCCACCGGGTACGGAACAACCCGATGTGGATCACCAGCACCAGGAGCAGCCCGAGGTAGAGGAAGATGTTGCCCCGGAACAACGCCGGCCCGAGCACCGGGATGTCCTTCAGCAGCGGGATCTCCCAGTTGCTGAAGCGGGGCGCGCTGTTGTACTTCGCCGCGTCGGTCTGCATCAGCCGCTCGTAGAGGAAGCCGGTGACGCCGACCGCCAGCAGGTTCAGCACGATGCCCATGACGACCTGGTCGACCAGGTAGCGGATGGCGAAGACGGCCAGCAGCAGCGAGATGAACGCGCCGCCGATGGCGGCGGCGACCAGGCCCACCCAGACGCTGCCGGAGATGCTGCCGAACAGGGCGCCGCTGAACGCGCCCATCAGCAACTGGCCCTCGATGGCCACGTTGACCACGCCGGAGCGTTCGCAGAGCACCCCGGCGAGCGCGCCGAAGATCAGCGGCAGGGCCAGGATGAACGTGCCCCGGATGATGTTGACCAGCGGCATGAAGTTCTGCCCGGCCGGCGCGGCGGAGACCTGCCAGCAGAGGAACGACAGCACGAAACCGACGAGCCCCACGCCGAGCACGGGAAGGAACCACCGCTTCGGCACCCCGGCGAGCAGCGCCGCGCCGGCGGCGATCGTGATGATCCCGAACAGGATCGCCCCGATCGTGCCGTTGATCTCCAGTGCGGCGCCGGCCGCGTCGTCGCTGAGCGTGAACCGGGCCTGCTGGTCGGTGGCGAGCGCGCCGAAGAGCACCGCGGACAGCAGGCCGAGCCCCAGCAACGTGAGGCCGACCTTGCGGCTGCGGGTCCAGAAGCACTCGTCGACCGGGGCGACGGCGATGTCGGGGACAGCCATGGTGGACATGAATTACCAGCCCTTCGCCAGGCTCGTCTGCAACCGGGCGGCACGTGCGGCCCGGAGCTGGAAGATCGCCTTCACCAGTGCCGGCGCGGCGATGAAGATGACGATAAGCGCCTGGAGCACTGTCACCAGCTCCAGCGAGATCCCGGAGTACGACTGCATCCGGTTGCCACCGGCCTGCAGCGCCCCGAACAGCAGCGCGGCGAGCAGCACCCCCCAGGGCTTCACCCGCCCCAGCAGTGCCACCAGGATGCCGTCGAAGCCGATCTGCGCGACCACCAGCGGGGTCAGCGCGCTGGCGGTGGAGCCGAGCACCATGTTCGAGCCGCCGAGGCCGGCCAGGATGCCGGCGAAAACCATGATCAGGATGTACGTCCGGGTGACGCTGATGCCGGCGGTCCGGGCGGCGTCCGGGTTGGCGCCGACCGCGCGCAGCTCGAAACCGAGCGTCGAGCGGTTGAGCAGCCAGGCGACCGCCCAGGTGGCCAGCACGGCGAGCAGGATGCCGGCGTGCACCCGCAGGTTGTCGCCGAGCAGGCGGGGCAGCTGGGCGGAGCTGTCCACCGCCTTGCTGATCGCGTCGGTACGGGTCGGGTCCTGCACACCGTTCTGCACGATCAACCAGGTGAGGAAGTACGTGGCGACGTAGTTGAGCATGATCGTGTTGATCACCTCGTGGGCGCCGGCACGGGCCTTGAGGATGCCGGGGATGAAACCCCAGATCGCTCCACCCAGAGCACCGGCCAGCACCGCCACCAGCAGGTGCAGGCCCGGCGGCAGCGGCAGCAGGAAGCCGGCCAGCGCCGCCATGATCACGCCGATGGTGGCCTGGCCCTGGGCACCGATGTTGAACAGGCCGCCACGGAAGGCCAGCGCCACCGACAGGCCGGTGAAGACCAGCGGCGCCGCGTAGGTGAGCGTCTCCGAGATCGGCGCGAGCACTGCCTGCCAGCCGTTGGCGCCGTCCAACCAGCCGGAGAACGCCTCCGGGTCGAAGATCGAGCCCTTGAACAGGTTCGCGTACGCCTCGCTGACGAGCGTCCAGCTGGAGTTGATCGCGTCGGACGGGCGGGAGGTGATGTACGAGTAGGTGGAGAGCACGTCGGGATCAGAAATGATCATCAACACCGCGCCGACCACGATCGCCAGCACCAGCGACAGCAGGGTCACCGTGAAGGTGTTGGCCGCCCAGAGGTTGTCCAGGAACAACCGGCCCAGGCTCGGCTTCGACT
The DNA here is from genome assembly GCF_040608575.1 of Micromonospora sp. NPDC005171. NCBI lineage: Bacteria > Bacillati > Actinomycetota > Actinomycetes > Micromonosporales > Micromonosporaceae > Micromonospora > Micromonospora sp. NPDC005171. The sequence continues at coordinate 46,696 of NZ_JBEXIM010000031.1, forward strand.
CCGGCTCCGGGTCTGGCTTCGTCACCGAACGGTCCGGCTCGGTCGCCACCTCGGCCCGTTCGGTGTTGCCGAGCGCGTTCTGCGCCGCCTGCGCCTCGCTCGCCGGCTCCTTGTCCGGCGAGCCGGACTGCGGGTTGGGGTTGGTCATGCCGTCACTCCGCTTCGCTGCATGACGCCCTGAGGCACCACACCCCGACAACGATGATTCGCCCGCTGGCGCTCGCTCATGCCTTGTCCTCGCTCGCGGAGCCATCGGCGGTCGCCGGGCCCTCGCTTGTCGCCTCGGTGGCGTCGTGGGCCGCGTCCGGGCTGATGCCGGCCATCAGCAGGCCGATCTCCTCACGCGGGGTGTCCGGGCCGACGATGCCGATGATGCGACCGCGGTACATCACCGCGATCCGGTCGGCCAGCCCGATCACCTCGTCGAGTTCGCTGGAGACCACCATGACGGCGGTGCCGATGTCCCGTTCGCGGATGATCTGGCTGTGGATGAACTCGATCGACCCGACGTCGACGCCACGGGTCGGCTGGGCGGCGATGAAGAGCTTCAGCGGCCGGGACAGCTCCCGGGCCACGATCACCTTCTGCTGGTTGCCGCCCGAGAGGGTGCCCACGGCCGCGTCGGCCGATGACGTACGGACGTCGAACTGCTCGATCCGCTCCTTCGCCGACGCGGCGATCGCGTCCGGCTTGAGCGCGAGCCCGGAACCGAACGGCGGCCGGTCGTAGATGTCCAGCACCAGGTTCTCCGCGACGCTGAACTCCTTGACCAGGCCGTCCACGCTGCGGTCCTCGGGCACGTAGCCGACGCCCGCGCGGAGCACCTTCTTGGGCTTCCAGCCGTCGATGCGGTCGCCGGCCAGGTTGACCGTGCCGGCGAGCACCGGGCGCAGGCCCATGATCGCCTCGATCAGCTCGGTCTGACCGTTGCCCTGCACGCCCGCCACGCCGAGCACCTCGCCCGCGCGCACGGTCAGGTCCACCCCGTCGACCGCCCGGATCTGCCGGTCGTCGTCGACGACCAGCCCGGTCACCTCCAGCACCGGCTCACCGGGAGTAGCCGGCTCCTTGTCCACTGTGAGTCGGACGTTGCGACCGACCATCAACGCGGCCAGCTCGTCCCGGCTGGCGTCCGGCGAGGCGGTGCCGACGGTCTTGCCGCGGCGGATCACCGTGATCCGGTCGGCGATGGCCTTGACCTCGCCGAGCTTGTGGGTGATGAAGACGATCGACTTGCCGGCCGCCTTGAGCGACCGCATGACCGTCAGCAGTTCCTCGGTCTCCTGCGGGGTGAGCACGGCGGTCGGCTCGTCCAGGATGAGCAGGTCGACATCGCGGGTGAGCGCCTTGACGATCTCGACGCGCTGCTGGATGCCGACCGGCAGGTCCTCGATCACCGCGTCCGGGTCGACCCGCAGGTTGTAGCGCTCGGACACCTCGGTGACCTCGCGCCGGGCCCGCCGCCGGTCCAGGAAACCGGCGATGCCGCCCCGGACCTGCTCGGCGCCGAGCATGATGTTCTCGGCAACGGTGAAGACCGGCACCAGCATGAAGTGCTGGTGCACCATGCCGATCCCGGCCCCGATCGCGTCGGACGGGCCCTTCAGCTTCAACGGCTCGCCGTCGACCAGGATCTCGCCCTCGTCCGGCTGGTAGAGCCCGTAGAGCACGTTCATCAGGGTCGACTTGCCCGCGCCGTTCTCGCCGAGCAGGGCATGAATCTCTCCAGGCTCCACCGTCAGGTCGATGTGGTCGTTGGCGACCAGATCACCGAACCGCTTGGTGATGCCGCGCAGTTCGAGTCTCAGCGCAACCTCCTGGAGTGCGAGCGATGGTGCAGCCTAGCTGCCGTCAACCTGGCCGGACCGGCCCGGCTGACGTGGTGCGCGATCGGCCGCTCCGACCCCACGGTCACCCGCGGGCCGAAGCGGCCGATCGGTCGTACCTGTCCCCCGCCGACCTCCCCGATGATCTCACCGGAGCAGCCGGGCGGTTGTCACTTGGTCGGCTGGGCCTTCGAGGTGACGGTGATGGTGCCGGCGGCGATGTCCGCCTTGATCTTGTCGACCTCGGCCTTCAGCTCGGCCGGAACCTTGCTCTCGAAGTCGTGGTACGGGGCGATCGAGACACCGTTGTTGGCCAGGGTGCCGACGAAGCCCGGGTTGGCGGGCAGCTTGTCGCCAGCGGCGGCCTTGAGCACGGCCTCCTTGACAGCCTCCGGGATGTTCTTGACCACGGTGGTGATGATCGCCGAGCAGTCCGGGGTGCTCTCGCAGCCGTCGACGTCCACCCAGATGGTGCTGTACTTGCCACCCGAGGCCTTGGCCGCGGCGGTGGTGCCGAGGCCGGAGCCGCCGGCGACCGGCATGATGATGTCCGCGCCCTGGGCAACCAGCGCGTCGGAGACCTTCTTGCCCTCGTCCTGCTTGGCGAAGTCGTTGGTGAAGGAACCCTTCTGGGTCTCCTTGTTCCAACCCAGCGCCTTGACGCTCTTCTTCTTGGTGGTGTTGTAGTACGTCACACCGTCGACGAAGCCGTCCATGAAGATGGTGACCGGCGGGATCGGCAGACCACCGTAGGTGCCCACAACGCCGCTCTTGCTCATCCCGGCGGCCAGGTAACCGGCCTGGAACGCGGCCTGCGCGGTGTCGAACTGCATCGGGTAGACGTTGGCGTCACCCGGGTTCGCGTCGACGATGCCGAACTCCTGGTTCGGGTTCGCCTTGGCGATCTTCGAGGTGGCGTTGGCCATCAGGCCACCGACCGCCAGGATGAAGTCGCACTTCTGGTTGACGTACTGCGTCAGGTTCGGCTCGTAGTCGGCCTCGGCCTTCGACGCGACGAACTTGATGTCGATGTTGTCGTTGGCGGCCTTGGCCTCCTGCAGACCCTTCCAGGCCGAGGTGTTGAACGACTTGTCGTCGATGCCGCCGACGTCGGTCACCATGCAGGCGCTGAACTTCTTGGCGCCACTGCCGGCGTTGTTGTCATCCTTGGGGGCCTCGCCACAAGCGGCGGCGGTGAGCGCGAGCCCACCCACCGCGAAGATCGAGGCGATCCGCATCCCACGCACCGAACGCAAGACGTCTCCTTCCCATTGCACACCGCGCCTAATGCGGTGGCAGCCCATCAGCCGACCTGCGGTATGCCGCCGGCTGTCCCACGTTACGGACGGGAGCGTACGCCCGCGCCCACCCACCGGCCGACAATCGTGCACGACTGTTGAGCGCCTGTTACCCGGGTGTAACCCTTGCGTGGGGCACGTCACTCTTCGTGCTGGTAACCGAGCACCGCAGCGTCCGCAACGTCCGTTTTCTGGAGGCGTTTTCCTCCTCGGACGTTACCGCCAAAAGACCGCGACCGCCGCGTTGACCAGGGTCAGACCGACGATCGCGAGGAAATGACCGCGGTTGACCACGTCCCTCTTCCGCGAGAAGAAGACCATGACGAAGATCAGCAGTGCGATCACCAGCTTCGTCACAAGTTTTGCCGGCGCGGGCTCGTCGCCGTCGCGCAGCGGCGCGGACAGGCCGAGCCCGGTCAGCAGCTGGATCACCGCGCCCCACAGCATGGCCGGGTTGATCCGCAGCCGGCCGCTGGCGTACTGGGCGATCGAGCCACCGAGCAGCAGGGCGAACCCGATCAGATGGACGTAGAGAAGGATGAGTCTGAGAGCTTCCACGGTCGCCATCCTCCCCCATGAACGACGGATTGTAGTAGTGGGAACCGCCGACGGGCGCGGATCAGTCGATCAACCGGTCGCTGTCGGGGTGGCACCCGACAGGGCCGGCTCACGGGGCTGGTCCACCGATCGCGACTCCGCCCGGCTGTTACCGCCGAACGCGACAGCCACCCATCCGGCAAGGCTCACCGCCGACAGGAGCGTCACCGGCAACGTCACCCGATCCACCGAGGTCGCCAGCCACCACTCGATGTCGTTCGGGCCGGAGACGTAGGTCCCGACCAGAACAGCCAGGTAGTAGCCGTTGGCCGCCCACACCCAGCCGTCCGCCGCCAACCCGGCGGCTTGCCGACGCCCCCGCAGGAACACGGTGCCGAGCAGCGCCACCACGGCGGCGCCCACCACCAGCAGGCCAACCACGTCCCACAACGCCTCGACGGTGAGGTCGAGCCGCTCCACCGCGTCCGCGCCCCGGTCAACCGGGCTGCCACTGGTGATGTCCGACTGGGCATCCAGTAGGCGGACCAGCGCCGCCCAGGCGCCCCCGGCCAGCACCGGCAGCCAGACCAGCGCGGCTCGCCGCAGGTCGGCGCGGGCCCGCACTGTGACAAGCACGGCGAGGCCCACGACGGCGATCAGCCCCTCGTTCTTGCTGAGCGCCGCAACGGTCAGCAGCAACAGCGGCAACAGGGGTCGGCGCAGCGGATCCGGACTGAGCAGCAGGGCCACCGCCGCGCCGGCGAAGGCGGCGGACCAGAGCGCGTCGGCGAGCCCGCCGGTCACCCCGTACGTGACGCCCGACCAGGTTGCCAGGCCCAACGCGATGGCCAGTGCCCAGGCCACCCGCGCGGACACCTGAGCCAGCGCCCGCCGGACCAGGTGGACCAGCATCGCGACAGCGGAGACGGTGACCAGCGCGCCAACGAGCTGGGCGGTACGGAAGTCCGGCTCGACGACACTCCACACGGCGGCGACGGGCGCGGAGGCGAGCGGTGGGTAGTCGGTGTGCGAGAAAACGAAGGCGGGGCTGCCGATCGCCGCCCGCGCGTACTCGCTCCCGTTGGCGAAGTAGCCGGCGTGCAGCCACCAGATGGAGTGCGCGTCCCAGCGGGAGGCCGGCTCGAAGATCATGAGGCACGGCGGGAGCAGAGGTAGAGCGATCAGCAGCGCGTGCGACCACCCTCCGTACGGCACCGGCTCGCCGGGGCGGCGCAGCAACCACCAGGCGCAGGCCGCCCCGACGGCCAGCACCAGGGCGATCCAGAGCGGCAGCGGACCGCCGACGACAAGCATCAGGACCACCGCGACAGTGCTCAGGAGCGCCGCCATGAGGGGCGCGAGGAGCAGTGCGAGGTAGGGGCTGCGCAGTATCGCGAGGGCCAGCGGGAAACCAGCGACGAGGAGGGCGAGTCCGGCGACGACCGCGGTGGGATCCATGTCTCAGTCGACCTTCCGTACGACCAGCCGCACGCCGGCGCTCGTCGGCCGCTTCCGGTGCACCGAGGCGACGCCCACCGAGTAGTCCTGCTGTATTCCCTGGACGACCACACATCCGCGCAGCGCGGCAAGCTCACTCAACCGCTGATGCCACAGGTCCTTGTTGGTCCGGGTCGGGATGAGCGAGATCCGGCTGCCGGGGGGCACCTGCTCGACGAACTGGCGCCAGAGCGTCTCCACGTCGACGTGGCGCTGAAGTGCGTGGAGGTCGTGTTCCCGGTCACTCATCAGGGCGACGCCCTGGCTGGTGGCCTGCACCGCGCCCTGAACGGTCAGGAGCAGGCAGCCCACCCCGAGGAGCGCGACGACGACCCGGGCGATGGTGGTCGGGTCCCGGTGCTTCGTGGTCGTCATCGGTCAGCGAGCGTTTTGGCGGGGATGCCACCGGGACGACGCCGGGCTCGTTCCCGGCCCAGGATCCACAGCGCCTCCACCCCGTCCCGCCAGGTAATCTTCTTGCCCTCGTCGCGGCCCCGCGCCCGGTAGGTGATCGGCACGTCGTAGGGGCGGATCCGCCGCCGCAGCAGCTTGCCTGTCACCTCGGCCTCCATGCCGAACCCACGGGACCGGATGTCCAGCGATCGGTACAGCTCCACCGGCATCAGTTTGAAGCACGTCTCCAGGTCGCCGATGTAGGAGTTGAACAAAACGTTCGCCGCCGTGGTGACTCCCCGGTTTCCGACCACGTACCAGAAGCTGTAGGCGCTGTGGCTGCCGAAGGTGCGGTTGCCGTAGACGACTGTCGCGTGGCCCTCCAGCACCGGCGCCAGCAGCTTCGGGATGTCCTGGGGGTCGTACTCCAGGTCGGCGTCCAGGATCACCATGTACTCGCCCCGGGCGCTGTCCACTGCCGTTTTGATCGCCGCGCCCTTGCCCGCGTTGCGCGGGTGCGTCACCACCCGCAGCCGCGGGTCGTCCATCCCGGCGAGGATCTCCCCGGTCTCGTCCGTACTGCCGTCGTTCACCACCACGATCTCGATCTCACACGGGTACGGCACGGCGAGGGCCTGCTTGAGGGCCTCCGCGACGCGTTCCGCTTCGTTGTAGACCGGCATCAAGATCGACAGTTGCACGAGAGTCTCCCCGGGAGCAGCACCGGACGGCGGATGAAGGGCGGCGCACCACCAGCGGCTAGTGAAGCAGGGGCGGCACGCGTTCGCTGACCCGCTCTCGCGGAGCAGCGTCGACGCGACGCCGAAGCACCCTACCTCGCACCGCCGGAGATCGGCCGCCCCCCGGGTGTCAACCCTTGACGGCTCCCGAGGTCAGCCCGGAGACGATGTACCGCTGGAGGAACTGGAAGACCAGCACCGTCGGGATCGCGGTCAACAGGGTGCCGGCCGCGAAGATGCCGAAGTTGTTGTTGCGCTCGTTGCCCTCCAACAGGCCGTACATCCCCACCGCCAGGGTCTTGGAGTCGGTGCTGGTGAGGAAGACGTTGGCCATCAGGAACTCGTTGATGGCGCCGATGAACGCCAACAGCCCGGCGACCGCCAGGATCGGTGCCACCAGCGGCAGCATGATCCGGAAGAAGACCTGGGCGTGCGAGGCACCGTCCATGGTCGCCGACTCGTCCAACTCCCGGGGCAACGTGTCGAAGAAGCCCTTCATCAACCAGGTGTTCACACCGAGCGCGCCACCCAGGTAGAGCAGCAGCAGGCCCCAGGACGTGTTGAAGCCGATCGACGGCCACAGATCGGTGATCGTGCCGAAGATCAGGTAGATCGCCACGATCGCCAGGAACTGCGGGAACATCTGGATCAGGAGCAGCGAGAGCAGCCCCACCCGGCGGCCACGGAACCGCATCCGGGAGAAGGCGTACGCGGCGAGCGCCGAGAGGAACACCGACGCGAACGACGCCACCCCGGCGATCAACAGCGAGTTGAGGAACCATCGCCCGAAGGCGGTTCGCTCGAACAGCCCACCGAAGTTGGCGAGGGACACCCCGCCGGTCGGCACCAACTCGGTGGTGGACAACGTGCCGAGCGGGTTGAGCGCGGCGGAGAGCACGAACACGATCGGGAACAGGCTGAACAGCACGCCGAGCAGCGCCACCAGATGCCGCCAGCCGACCTGGGCGAACCAGCGGTTACGCCGCCGGCCGGTCCGGCTGAGCTTCGCGCTCACGCGTACACCTCTTCCTGTTTGCGGGTCCGCCGGAAGCTGACCGCGGAGACCACCGCGACGATGGCGAAGATGAACAGTGAGATCGCGGCGGCGAACCCGAACTGGGCGCCCTGCCCGCCGAAGGCCAGCCGATAGGTGTACGTGATGAGCAGGTCGGTGGCGCCGTTCGCCGGATTGTCGGCGGGGAAGGGAGCGCCCTCCGTGGTCAGGTAGATCGCGTTGAAGTTGTTGAAGTTGAAGGCGAACGACGAGATCAGCAGCGGGGAGAGCGCGACCAGCAGCAACGGCAGGGTGACCGCGCGGAAGGACTGCCAGGGCGAGGCCCCGTCGACCGAGGTCGCCTCGGTCAGTTCGCGCGGGATGGCCTGCAACGCTCCGGTGGCGACCAGGAACATGTACGGGTAACCGAGCCAGAGCTGCACCAGGATGACCGCGAAGCGGGCGGACCACGCCTGCCCGAACCAGTCCACATTCACCCCGAACAGACTGTTGATCAGTCCGAAGTCGGCGTTGAACATGTCCCGCCAGGCCAGCAGCATCGCGAACGACGGCATGGCGTACGGCAGGACGAGCACCACCCGGTAGAGGTTGGTGCCGCGCATGCGGGGTGAGTGCAGGACCAGGGCGATCAGCATGCCGAGCAGGAACGTGCCGCCGGTGGAGCCGATGGCGAAGGCGAAGTTCCAGATGAGACTGCTCAGGAACGGGCCGGAGATCTTCTCGTCGGTGAGCACCCGGGTGAAGTTGGCCAGCCCGACGTTGACCTTCCAGCCCTGGGCCAACCGCTCACCGTCGGCGGCGACGAAGGCACCCGCCTCGTCGCCGGCGGTCCAGGTCCGCCCGGTCTCGGCGTCCCGGACACAGTCGCAGCCGGCGTCGTACGCCCGCACCGCCCTGCCCTCGTACGCGCGGGACAGACCGCTGGAGCGCAGCGCGCCACCGGCTGTGGGCACCACCAGGTCGGTGATCTCCTTGCTGCGCGAGCTGGCCTGGCCGACGTTGAGCACTGTGTACCCGTCGGCGGCGGTGACCCGGCCACCGGTGGCGACAGTGACGTCGGCGGGGTCGAGTCGGCGCAGCCCGTGGGTGTCGCCGACGGAGACCGTGCCGGTGCCCGGGTCGGTGACCAGGAAGACCAACGCACCGGTGGCCGGGTCGCCCTTCGTGGCGATCGACAGGGCGTACTCGGCGGACCCGGGGACCTGGGTGACCGACGAGGACTGGATGGCGACGATCGCGTCGTCCTTGCTGCCCCGGTGCCCGTCGCCGAAGTTGGTGAAGGCGGTGCTGGCGGTGTAGAGCACCGGGAAGACCTGGAAGGCGATCAGGAACAGGGTGCCCGGGACCAGGTACTTGGCGGGGATGTGTCGACGGGTGAGGTACAGGTAGAACAGCCCGGCGGTGGACGCCGCCAGCAGTGCCAGGCCGGCCCACATTCCGGCGGCGATGAGCGGGAACGCCGCCCAGACCGCGACACCTGCGGTCAGGCCGAGCAGGAGCACCTTGCCGGCCAGCCCGGTCAGTGTGATCGGCGCGTCGTCGCGGGTGCGCGACGGACGCCAGCGCGCAGGGCGGGAGCCGGCGGGCTCCCGGCCCGGCGCCTGCGTGGCAGACCCCGGGCCGGACAGCGGCGTACTCATTACTTGATCTGGCCGGAGATGGTCTTGCCGGCGGCGGTGATGGTGCTGGTCGGGTCGGCCCCACCGATGACGGCGGCCTCGGCCTTGCCGAACGGGTCCCAGATCGCTGCCATCGCCGGGATGGCCGGGAGCACCTGCCCGTTCCTGCCCGCCTCCTGGAACTTGGCCAGGTCCGGGTCGGTGCCCTTGACCTGGTCGAGGGCGGCGGTCAGCGCCGGCGGCCGGGGTTCGGCGTTGTACAGCGCGACGGCCAGCTCGGGTGTGGTGGTGTAGTTGGCCACGAACTCCTGGGCCAGCGCCTTGTTCTTGCCCTTGGCGGCGACGTAGAACGCCTGCACACCCACGAACGGCTGGGCCTCCTTGCCGCCGGCGAAGCCGGGGATCGCCGAGACGTCGTACTTGATGTTGGCCTTCTTGACGTCGGCCACGGCCCACGGTCCGGAGATCAGGTACGCGCACTTCTTGCCGGTGAAGGTGGCGATCGAGTTGGTGTCCGCGATGGAGCGCTTGAGCACCCCCGCGCCCTTCTCGCCGAGCGCGCCGATCTTCTTGAAGGCTTCGATGGACTCGGGCTTGCCCACGCCCAGGTCCTTCGGGTCGTAGTCCCCGTTGGCGCCGGTCCCGAAGAGGTAACCGCCGGCAGAGGTGTAGAGCGGGTAGATGTGGTACGCGTCGCCGTTCTGGCCGACCTGGAGGCAGAGCGTCTCGGTGGCCCTCTTGGACGCCTTGAGCGTCCTGCCGGCGGCGACCATGTCCTCAATGGTCTTCGGCGCCTCCGGGGCCAGCTCGGTGTTGCGGATCAGCGCCAGGTTCTCCTGCGCGTACGGCACGCCGTAGAGCTGGCCGTTGAAGGTGACAGCCTTGATGGCGGTCGCGTTGAAGGCGCTCTTCTGCTCGGCGGCGAGCTGCACCGGGTCGATGGCGCCGTTCTGCACCAGGTTGCCGATCCAGTCGTGCGCGCCGACCACCACGTCCGGGCCGCTGCCCTGCTGGGACGCGGTGACGAAGTTGGTCTGCAGGTCCTTGCTGACGGCCTGGACCTCGACGCTGACGCCGTTCTCCTGGCCGAACTTCGCGGCGAACGGCTTGAGGGCGGCGGTCCGCTTGTCGTCCGCCCAGATCACCAGTTTGCCGCCGGCGGCCTTGGGGGTGTCCTTCGCGGCCGGCTCGTCGCTGTCGCCACCGCAGCCTGAGGCGGCGAGCGCCAGGGCGAAGAGGGCGACCACACCCGCGGTACGGATGCGCATCGGTGCTCCTGTCGTCATGGCGGGTCCGCCGGGGGAAGGGCGGCCCGCCAGTGGAAACCTCTGGAAGTTCTTGCCATCCGGCGCAGGGATGTTGCGCCGCTGCTCTCGCATGTTGCGGGGACGTTAGCAAGACGTTGCAAGTAATGGAAGGGCTTGCAGAGCACCCCGCAAGAACTTGCCGGTGGGCTAAAGTGCCGCCATGCGCGCTCGACTGTCCGACATCGCCCAGCAGGCCGAAGTCAGCGAGGCCACGGTGTCGCGGGTGCTCAACGACCGCCCCGGCGTGGCCCCGGAGACCCGACAGGCCGTCCTCACCGCCCTCGACGTGCTCGGGTACGAGCGCCCGGCCCGGCTGCGGAAGCGCAGCGCCGGGCTGGTCGGCCTGGTGGTGCCGGAGCTGGACAACCCGATCTTCCCCGCCTTCGCCCAGGTCATCGAGTCGACCCTGGCGCAGAGCGGGTTCACCCCGGTGCTCTGCACCCAGACCGCCGGCGGCGTGACCGAGGACGAGTACGTGGAGATGCTGCTGGACCGGCAGGTCTCCGGGATCGTCTTCGTCTCCGGCCTGCACGCCGACACCGCCGCCAACCACGACCGCTACCGGGCGCTGCTCGCCCGGCCGTTGCCGGTCGTAATGATCAACGGGTACGTGCCCGGCATCGGCGCGCCCTTCGTCTCCTGCGACGACCGGGAGGCGGCCGAGCTGGCCGTCGCCCACCTGGTCGCGCTCGGGCACCGGCGGATCGGCCTGATCACCGGCCCGGACCGGTTCGTCCCGGTGCAGCGCAAGGTGGCCGGCTGGCGCTCCGCGATGACCCGGCTGGCCGGCGTCGCCGAAGCCGACCTGGGCCCACTGGCCGAGCTGTCACTGTTCGGAGTGGAGGGTGGCGAGGCCGCGGCCGGCCGACTGCTGGACCGGGGCGTCACCGGGGTGGTCTGCGGCTCCGACCTGATGGCGCTCGGCGCGGTCCGGGCTGCGCGCCAACGCGGCCTCAACGTGCCCGAGGGCCTCTCCGTGGTCGGCTACGACGACTCCCCGCTGATGGCCTTCACCGACCCGCCGCTGACCACCATGCGGCAGCCGGTCACCGCGATGGCGGTGGCCGCCGTCCGCGCCCTGGTGGACGAGATCAACGGGCACGGCGCCCCGCACTCGGAGTACCTGTTCCGCCCCGAGCTGGTGGTGCGCGGCTCCACAGCTGTCGCGCCGAGTTCCGCCCGCCTCTCTTACGCAAGATCTGCTTGACTCTTGCAGCGACGGGCCGGCATATTGCTCGAATGATCAGCACCGCCACCCCGCCGCACGCCACCGACGACGACTGGTGGCGCTCCGCGGTCGTCTACCAGGTCTACGTCCGCAGCTTCGCCGACAGCGACGGCGACGGCACCGGCGACCTCCAGGGCATCCGGCAGCGCCTGCCCTACCTGCGCGACCTCGGGGTGGACGCGCTCTGGCTGACCCCCTTCTACACCTCGCCCATGATCGACGGCGGGTACGACGTGGCCGACTACCGGGACGTCGACCCGATGTTCGGTACCCTCGACGACTTCGACGCGATGATCACCGACGCGCACGCGCACGGCCTGCGGATCATCGTCGACCTGGTGCCCAACCACACCTCCAGCGCGCACCAGTGGTTCACCGCCGCGCTCGCCGCCGGCCCCGGCTCACCGGAGCGGGCCCGCTACCTCTTCGCAGACGGTCAGGGCGCGCACGGCGAGTTGCCCCCGAACGACTGGGAGAGCATCTTCGGCGGCCCCGCCTGGACCCGGATCGCTGACGGTCAGTGGTACCTGCACCTGTTCGACCCGTCGCAGCCGGACCTGAACTGGCGCCACCCGGAGGTTCGCGCCGAGTTCGAGGACGTGCTGCGGTTCTGGCTGGACCGGGGCGTGGACGGATTCCGCGTCGACGTGGCGCACGGCATGATCAAGGCGGAAGGGCTGCCGGACGTCGGCTTCAGCTCGACGACCACCGGCCAGCGCCAGGTCGAACTGCTCGGCAAGGGCCGGCTGCCCTACTTCGACCAAGACGAGGTGCACGAGATCTACCGGGCCTGGCGGCCCATCCTGGACAGCTACCCGGGCGGTCGGATGGCGGTCGCCGAGGCGTGGGCCGAGACACCGCAGCGGCTGGCCCGCTACATCGGCCCGGACGAGTTGCACCAGGCGTTCAGCTTCGACTTCCTCGACGCCACCTGGTCGGCCGACTCGTTCCGCAAGGTGATCGACACCGCGCTGGCCGAGGCGACAGTGGTCGGGGCGCCGACCACCTGGGTGCTCTCCAACCATGACAAGCAGCGGCACGTCACCCGGTACGGAGACGGTGCCGAAGGGCTGCGCCGGGCCCGCGCCGCCAGCCTGCTGATGCTCGCCCTGCCCGGCTGCGCCTACCTCTACCAGGGCGAGGAACTGGGCCTGCCGGAGGTCCTCGACCTCCCCGACGAGCTGCGCCAGGATCCGGCGTTCCTGCGCACCGGCGAGAGCCGCGACGGCTGCCGGGTGCCCATCCCGTGGAGCGGCGAGTTGGCCCCGTACGGCTTCGGGCCGGCCGGCAGCGAGCTGAGCTGGCTCCCCGCCCCGGCGGTCTGGGAGGCGCTGTCCGTCACGGCGCAGACCGACGTGCCCGGCTCCACCCTGGAGCTGTACCGGGCCGCGCTGCGGATCCGGCACGAACATCCGGCGCTCGCCCTCGACGCCGACGGGGTCACCTGGCGGAAGACCGAGCCGGGCGTGCTGGCCTTCTCCCGCACCGCCGGCGCGACCGTGCTGACCTGCGTGGTCAACCTCAGCGGCGCGCCGGTCCTGATCGACGGGTACGGTCAGCCGCTCGTCGCCAGCGACGAGCTCACCGAACAGGGCTCCGGTCAGCTGCTGCCAATTGACGCGGCAGTCTGGTTGGAACAGCGCTGAACGGGTAACTCGTTCTCGACCTGGTCGTTCGTTGTGCCCCGCGCCGACGGGCGACTGGGCTACCGGCCCCTTGTGGTGGGGGGTGAGGTGCCACCGGCGCCACGCGGAGTCCGCTCCGTGTGGCGCCGGTGTCCGTACACCGCCGGTGGTTAGACCCGCAGATGGCACGGGTACCGCATCGGGCACCATCGCGACGGAGGTGACCCCATGGTGGTACGGATCGCCCAGTGCACGCTCGACGTCGAGGACCTGGACCTGATGGTCTCGTTCTGGTCGGCGGCGCTCGGTTACGAGGTCGAGCAGGGCGACGACGGCAGCGCCAAGCTCTGGCCGCCGGGGCAGCCGTCCGTCGCCGCGCCCACCGTCTGGTTGCAGGGCTCGGGCACCGCCAAGCGGGGCAAGAACCGGCTGCACCTCGACCTGGTCGCGGACGCGGACCCCCAGGCCGAGGTACGGCGGCTGCTGAGCCTCGGCGCGCGGCAGGTCGACGTCGGGCAGACCGGGGCCGAGCAGTTCACGGTGCTCGCCGATCCCGAGGGCAACGAGTTCTGCGTGCTGGACCGGGCGCCGACCCGCTGACGTCTCGCGCTCACTTCGCGGTGAGCAACGCCGCGATCCGGGTGAAGCCGGCGCGTACCTCGGCCTCGTCCGGCGGTTCGGCGGGCTCACCGTGGCCGGCCTCGTCGGCCGCCGCGTCCAGCTCCTCGTCGATCACGTCCTCGAAGTCCCCGTACAGGTCGGCCCCCTCCACCTGACGGGCCTCGTCCTCGGCGGCGACCTGCGCGGCGGCGATCTCGCTGCGGATCTCGTCGGCGGACAGCGCCGGCAGCAACGGCTCCACCACGGCCATCAACTGCTCCTCGGCCACCACCGCCTCGGCCAGGGCCAACGCGTGCGGTCGCTCGTACGGCCCACAGACCACCGGCTCCCACTCGTCGAGATCACCGAGCGGACCGAAGGTGATGATCCACGGCAGGCCGAGGAGCGGCGAGTCCGCCGGCAGGTCCAGTGTCATGAGTGCGCCCACCGGCTCATCATGGTCCGCGAACGCGAGCGTCGGCGCCGTTCTCCTCAGTTATCGCCCGTCCGACTGTCGATCGGCGACCGGTCAGCCGGGGCGGACAGCGTCCAGGGCGGCGCGAACCAGGGCCAACGCGGTGGCCGGCGGCACACCGAGCCGGGCCGCCTCCGCCGCGTAGCCGGCCGCCACCCGCTGCAACCGGTCGACGGCGTCGTCCCGCCCCGGGGCGACGAAGGTGCCGTTGCGCCCCCGGGTCTCCAGCAGCCCGGCCGCTTCCAACTCCCGGTAGGCGCGAGCCACGGTGTTCGCGGCCAACCGCAGATCGGCGGCGAGCTGCCGGACGGTGGGCAGTCGGCTGCCCACCGGCAACCGGCCGTCGCCGATCAACTCGGCGAGCTGCACCCGCACCTGCTCGTACGGAGGCACCGACGAGTCCGGATCGACCGAGATCAGCATCTGCGTGCCTTCCGTCATCAGCCCGCACCGCCCGGCGTACCGGGATCGATGCCCTCGTCGACATCCTTGGGTGGGACGGGGGTCTCCGCCAGATCCACCACTCGGCCGTTGGTGCTGGTCGCCAGGAGCGCCGCGCCGAACAGCACCAACTGGTTGAGCAGGTAGAGGTAGAGCAGCAGACCGACGGCACCGGCCACCACGGTGTACGCCGGATTCCGCTCGGTCCGCACCACGTAGTACCGCCCGACGGTGTTCAGCAGCGTGATGCCGATCGCCACCAGCAGCACCACCGGGCGCAGCCGGGACCGGCTCATCCGCAGCCGGGGCACGGCGAGCAGCAGCGCGGTGGCGAGCACGGTGTTGACAAGCACGCTGAGCACCGCGCTGATCGTGGTCAGACCGACCGACCCGGTGCTGCGCAGCAGGAAACGCAGCAACGACTCCAGCGCGTCCACCGCCGCGACCGAGACGCCGAGCAGCACGAATACACCGATCATCACGCCCAGGTCGACGAGCCGCCGCACCACCAGATTGCCCGGCTGCTGGTTGAGCCGGTACATCAGCCGCTGCGAGGATCTAATGGCCTCCACCCAGCCGATCCCGGTGAAGACCAGGATGACCAGGCCGACCACACCGACAGTGCCGCTGGAGTTGGCGATCTGCTCGGCGTCCAGGAACGGCAGGTTCTCCTTGAGGAAGTCGGCCGCCGCCGCGCTGACCTCGTCGTTGTCCTCCAGGATCGCGCCGAAGATGGAGAACGCCACCAGGGCGAGGGCGAACACAGCGAAGAAGCCGTAGTAGGCGATGGCGGCGGCCAACCGGCCGGCCAGCACCTCGCCGTACAGCACGCCGGCCCGCCACACATGATCGAAGAGCCCCGACCGGTGGCGCGCGGCGCTCACCCAGCGGTCGATGCCCGCCTCGATCTGGCCGATCACGTTCACGCGATCATCCTCGCCGATCTCCCACCGCTGTAGGGGCAACCGGCTTCGGGTGCTCGCCGGCCACCGCGTCGCCGACTCATCAGTTGCCGGCGGTCCGGTCGCCGGCGATCCGTCTGCCGGCGGCTCGGCTGCCGGCGCTTCAGTCGCCGAGGCAGAAGTCGCGACGCGGCTGCCACCTCGCCTGCCCGCTGTGCGAGAAGAGGGTGAACGCGTCGACCTCGAACATCGCGGAGAAGTCGGCCAGATCCTCGTACACCTTGTCCAGGGCCTCCGGTGCCACGTCCTGCGCCACTGTGACGTGCGGATGGTACGGGAAGCGGAGCTCGCGGTGCAGGCCCGGCGCCGCGGCGATGGCCGCGGCCAGCAACTCGCATTCGCTGATCCCGGCGGCCACAGCGACGAACACCACCTGGGTGACCGGACGGAACGTGCCGGTGCCCCGCAGGTGCAGCGTGAACGGCAGGTGCGCGGCGGCGACGGCGGCCAGGTGCCGCTCGACCGCGGGCAGGTTGGCCGTCCGGATCTCGGTGGGACCGAGCAACGTCACGTGCGCGGGCACCGCCAGCGGATCACCGGCCTCGACCCGCCGACGCGTCAGCTGGGCACCCCACGGCTCGGGGATGTCCACCGCGATGCCGATCTGGATGGTGTCGCCGGTCGGCGGCACCCCGCCACTGCGATCCACGCTGCGCGCCGCCCCTCCGAGCACCGACCCGTCCACCTGTACCGCGGCGCTACTCGCCGCGCACCGGCGGGAAGAATCCCACCCGCTCGTACGCGGACCGCAGGGTCGTCGCGGCCACCGCACGGGCCTTCTCCGCGCCGGCCGCGAGCAGCTTGTCCAGCTGCGCCGGATCGTCGAGGTAGGCGCGGGTGCGTTCCTGGATCGGACGGACGAAGTCCGTCACCACCTCGGCCAGGTCCTTCTTCAGATCGCCGTAGCCGCGGCCCGCGTACGCGGCCACCAGCTCGTCGATGCTGCGACCGCTGAGCGCCGAGTGGATGGTCAACAGGTTGGACACGCCGGGCTTGGTCTCGGCGTCGAAGACGATCTCCCGACCGGTGTCGGTCACCGCCGAACGGATCTTCTTCGCGGACCGGGCCGGATCGTCGAGCAGGTCGATGATGCCGGCCGGCGATGACGACGACTTCGACATCTTCGCGGTCGGGTCCTGCAAGTCGGTGATCTTGGCAGTGTCCTTCACGATGTGCGGCGCGGGCACCGTGAAGGTCGCGCCGAACAGCGAGTTGAACCGCTGGGCCAGATCCCGGGAGAGCTCCAGGTGCTGGCGCTGGTCCTCGCCGACCGGCACCGCGTTGGCCTGGTAGAGCAGGATGTCGGCGGCCTGCAGGACCGGATAGGTGAACAGCCCGACGCTGGCCCGCTCGTTGCCCTGCTTCTGCGACTTGTCCTTGAACTGGGTCATCCGGCTGGCCTCACCGAAGCCGGTGATGCAGCCGAGCACCCAGGCCAACTGCGGGTGCTCAGGCACCTGCGACTGGACGAACAGGGTGCTGCGTTCCGGGTCGAGCCCGACCGCGAAGAGCTGAGCCGCGGCAACCCTGGTGCGCTGGCGCAGCAGCGCCGGGTCGTGCCCCGCGGTGATGGCGTGCAGGTCCACCACGCAGTAGAACGCGTCGTGGGTGTCCTGTAGTGCCACCCAGTGCCGCACCGCACCCAGATAGTTGCCGAGGTGGAACGAGTCGGCTGTCGGCTGGATGCCGGAGAAGACGCGGGGCCGCGCGGGAACGTCGGACATGGCGATAATTCTGTCAGCAAGCAACCCAGTCCGTCATGACGGGCCGGCGGGTCGGCTCCGGCCCGCCGGTGCCGGGGTGCTGACCTCGCGTGGTTCGCCCACGCCGACCCGGCGCGTCGGCCCGACAGTGACCCGCCGGTGCTGCCCCGCCACCGCCTCCCGGGCCTGTTCGGGACCGCCCGCCGGGGCCGGCTCGGCGTCGTACCCGCGGCGCTGCTCGGTGGTCTGCTCGCGGCGCTGCTCGGTGCTCTGCTCGCGGTGCTGCTCGGTGGTGCGGGCGGCGGAGACGGCGAGTTGGGCCACCCGGCGGCCGTCCAACGCGAGCACCCGCAGCAGCCAGCCGGCCGACGGTTCGGCCGGATCGGACGCGCCGACGTCGGCGGGTTCGGCGGGCACCGGCACCTCGTCGCCGGTCACCGGAAGCCGGCCCAGCGCGGCCATGACGAACCCGCCCACCGTCTCGTACGGTCCGGCGGGAAGTGCCACCCCGGTTCGCTCCGCGAAGTCGGCGAGGTTGAGTCGCCCGTCCACCACGGCGGGCAGGCCGTCGTGCGCCGGGTCCGGGGCGGCGTCGTACTCGTCGTGGATCTCACCGACCAACTCCTCGATGAGATCCTCCAGGGTGACGATCCCGGCCGTGCCGCCGTACTCGTCGACCACCACCGCGAGGTGCTGGCCCTCCCGGCGCATCTCGGTCAGCGCGGCGAGCACCCGTTTGCTGCCCGGGAGCCGCTTCACCTCCCGGGCCAACTCGCCGACGGTGACGCACGGGTCGGCGTCCGGACGCAGCAGCACGTCACGGAGGTGCACGAAGCCGACCACGTCGTCATGGGTGCCGTCGGTGACCGGGTAACGGGTGTGCGTCTCGGCGCGGACCAGTCGGGCGGCTTCGTCGATGGTCAGCCGCGCCGGGAGGAAGACCACCTCGGTGCGCGGCATCATCACTTCGCGAATCAGACTGGCGCCGGCCACCAGGACCTCGTCGATGATCCGCCGCTCGTCCGGGTCGAGCACCGTGTTCGCCGCGACCAGGTCCCGCAGATCGGCCTCGGAGATGTGCTCCCGGCCGGCCGTCGGACCGGTCCCGAGCAGATCGGTGACGAGTCGGGTGGCGCCGTCCGCGGCGCGGACCAGCACCCGGGCGACGGCCCGGGCGAGCGGACCGGGGTCGCGACGGGGGTGCGCCCGCGCGTGCCGCCGGAGCCCGGTACGGGCCACTTCCCGCATGACAGAGATGGTAGACACCGGGTGCCCACCGCACCGGGGATCACGCGGAGCGGCGCTCGAATGTTCGGCTCTGTTTAATCATGAAAGATTATGATGGAATGGGGTTGACGGTGGCATCGGCGAGGGCGCCGGCCACCGCCCTAGTGTGATCACCGAAGGGCCACGTCCCGGGCGGGCCAGGCAGGAGGCAACGACGTGAAACTGCTCGTCACCGGGGGCGCCGGCTTCATCGGGAGCGTGGTGACCCGGATGCTGCTCGACGCAGGTCACCAGGTGGTCATCCTGGACGATCTGCGCACCGGCCACCGCGAGGCCCTCGCCCCGGACGCCACCCACGTGGAGGCGTCCATCCACGACGCCGCCCGCGTCATCACCGCAGACGCCGGGTTCGACGGGGTGCTGCACTTCGCCGCCCTGATCGCCGCCGGCGAGTCGATGGTCAAGCCGGAGCTGTACTGGCAGAACAACACCATCGGCACGCTCGCCCTGATCGACGCGGTCCGCGCCGCCGGGGTGCCCCGGATGGTCTTCTCCTCCACCGCCGCCGTCTACGGCAACCCCACCGAGCTGCCCATCACCGAAAACGCGGTCAAGGCGCCCACCAACACGTACGGCGCCACCAAACTCGCCGTCGACATGGCACTCACCTCCGAGGCGATCGCGCACGGGCTGGCCGCCGTGTCGCTGCGCTACTTCAACGTGGCCGGCGCCCACCTCGACGGCGACATCACGCTCGGCGAGCGACACGACCCGGAGACGCACCTGATCCCGATCGCGCTGGACGTCGCCGCCGGCCGGCGAGAGAAGCTCCAGCTCTTCGGGGACGACTACCCCACAGTTGACGGCACCTGCGTCCGCGACTACATCCACGTCGCCGACCTGGCCCGCGCGCATCTGCTGGCGCTGGACGCCGCCACCAGCGGCCAGCACCGGATCTACAACCTGGGCAACGGCAACGGCTTCACCAACCGCCAGGTCGTCGACGTGGTCCGCGAGGTCACCGGGCACCAGCTGCCCGTCGAGGTCGCCCCGCGCCGCGAGGGCGACCCGGCCGAGCTGGTCGCGTCCTCCGCGCTGGCCCGCGACGAGCTGGGCTGGGTGCCGCAGAAGCCGACCCTGCACGACATGGTCGGGGATGCCTGGGCGTTCTACCGCGCGCACATCCTGGGGCAACGGTGAGCGCGAGGAGTGAGCCGGGTTTGCGAGCCCCGCAGTCGCGAACGAAGGAAGGCACCGTGACCCAGCCGACCGATGATGTCGCCGAGCGGGCTGCCGCCGGCTTCTCCGCGCAGTTCGGTGGCCAGGCCTCCGGCCGCTGGGCGGCCCCGGGCCGGGTCAACCTGATCGGTGAGCACACCGACTACAACGAAGGCTTCGTGCTGCCGTTCGCGCTGCCGATGCGCACCGTCGTCGCGGCCGACCGACAGGACGGGGAGCACTGGACGGTCTGGTCCGAGCTTTCCGGCGAGGCGATCACCTTCGGCGCGGACGACGTCGCCGAGCCGGGACGGGTCACCGGCTGGGGCGCGTACGTCGCCGGGGTGGTCTGGGCGCTGCGCGAGGCAGGTCACCAGGTGCCGGGTGCGCGGCTGGCGATCGCCTCCGACGTGCCGCTGGGCGCCGGGCTCTCCTCCTCGGCCGCGCTGGAGTCAGCCGTGCTGGCTGCCCTGCTCGACCTCGGCGAGCTGGAGCTTGCCCCGGCACTGCAACCCCGGCTGGCGCAGCGGGCGGAGAACGTCTACGTGGGCGCGCCGACAGGCATCATGGACCAGTCCGCGGCGATCCGATGCCGCGCTGGGCACGCCCTCTTCCTCGACTGCCGCGACGAGTCGGTTGAGCACATCCCGTTCGAGTTGGACGCCGCCGGGCTGGCGGTGCTGGTCATCGACAGCCGGGCACCGCACCGCCACGCCGACGGGGAATACGCGGCCCGCCGGCGCTCCTGTGAGGCCGGGGCCAGCGCGCTCGGCGTCGCCGCCCTGCGCGACGTGGGCATCGACCAGCTCGACGCCGCGTTGGCGCAGCTCGACGACGAGGAGACCCGGCGACGGGTCCGGCACGTGGTGACCGAGGACCAGCGCGTACTGGACACGGTGGCGCTGCTCCGCGCCGCCCGGGTCCGCGACATCGGCCCGCTGCTGACCGCCTCCCACGTCTCGATGCGGGACGACTTCGAGATCACCGTGCCGGAGATCGACACAGCGGTCGAGGCGGCGTTGGCGGCCGGTGCGCTGGGCGCCCGGATGACCGGCGGCGGTTTCGGCGGATGCGTGCTCGCGCTGATCGAGGCCGACCGGGCCGATGCGACAGCCGCCGCCGTGACCGAGGCGTACGCCGAACGTGGCTTCACCGCCCCCGGCACCATCACGGTCCTTCCCTCCCCCGGCGCCACCCGACTGCCCTAACCCCCCACCCGGGCCGGGCCGGGCCCGATGATCGTGCTTGTTCATGGAAGTAGTGGCCTCGCCTGACGTGCGAGGGGCCAACATACTGGATAGATCACGAACTTACCGGCAGGCGCAAGCCACCGGGCGCGGCCCGCCCGGCGGCGGGGCCCCGGCGCGGGCCGGCC
>NZ_JBEXIM010000032.1:0-67702 GCF_040608575.1 Micromonospora sp. NPDC005171
AGCTTCACGGCGGCGAGACGCTGCTCGAGGCGGTGCGCGGCCTCGAGCGCGGCGATCAGGTCCTGCTCCGCAAGGGCCCAGGCGGCGGCGTCGACACGGGCGGCGACCGCGTCGTCTGCCTGCGCCAACTCCTCGACCATACCCCGACACTAGAACAGGTGTACGACAATTTCGGTCACCATGATCGATTGAGCTGGCGGGGTCGATGGTCGGCTGCCGGGCCGTGCTGCGGCTGGAAATTCGCCGGCAGTTCCGCTTCGGAGAACGGGCGTAGGTGGATGTCGTGTCGCTCGGCCATGCCGCTGCGGCTCGGGCGGCCCCTGCGGCAAACGCTCGCGCAAGGCGGCGCAAGAAGCGCGGCCAGGAAGCGCGGCCAGGAAGGGCTGCCGGACCGGGGTTATCGCACGACCCGGGTGCCGCCCGGGTGCCGGCCCGGCCATGACCCGAGGTGTCAGTCGCGGCGGATGAGGCCGGGGCCGGCGGTGATGTCGATGTCGCCGTCCGCGATCTCGTGGCCGGCGGCGCAGCGGAGCACTGCGCGGATGGGCTCGCCGCAGTCGTGGTGGGTGGCGACGATGGACGGGCCGGTGTCGGTGGCGGCCCAGGTGTCGCCCCAGTTGCGCAGTGCGGTGATGACGGGGAGGAGTTCGCGGCCCTTGCGGGTGAGTTGGTACTCGTGGCGGGTGCGCTGCCCGGGCTCCCGGTAGGGGATTCGTTCGAGCAGTTCGGCGGTGACCATCTCCTTGAGGCGGGCGGCCATGGCGGGCTCGCCGACGCCGACCCGGCGGACGAAGTCGTCGAAGCGGCGCGTGCCGAGCAGGGCCTCGCGCATGATCAGGACCGTCGACCTGCTGCCCACGATGTCCATCGCCCGGGCCACCGAGCAGTTCTCGCTGGTCCAGGAGTCGCGATCGTCGCGTAGGTCCTTCATGCCGTCCAGCTTACCTGACTTGCGTTGAGGCTAGCCAGGTGCTTCACTGGGGCATGCTGACTTCAGCATACGCAAGTCAGACCACCAGCCTGAGGGATCTTCAGTGACCACCAGCACCGCAACACCGACCCCATCCGGGGCGGCAGCACCCGGGCCGGCGGCCACCGCCCGCTCATCCCTGCGCGGCTCCCGCCCGGTGACCCTGATCGCCATGTGTCTGGGCGCGATGATCACGTTCCTGCAGATCACCGCCACGGTTTCCGCGCTGACCACGATCCAGCGGGACCTGCGGGTCGACCCGACGACCGTGGTCTGGATCCCCAGCGCCTACACCCTGATGGTGGCGAGCGTGGTGTTGTCCGCGGCCACCCTGGGCAGCCGCTACGGGCGTAAGCGCATGTTCGGTGCCGGGGTCGTCGCGATGATCGTCGGCGCGGCCGTCGTGGCCGGCGCTCCAACCGTCGGGTGGGTGATCGTCGGGCAGTTGGTCGCCGGCCTCGGTGGGGCCCTGATCCTGCCGAACAGCCTGGCGATCCTGGGCGCGACATTCACCGACCCGCACCGACGGACCGAGGTCATCACCGCCTGGTCGGCGGCCTCCGGCATCGGGCTCGCCATCGGCCCGCTGATCGCCGGCTTCCTGCTGCGGCACTACCAGTGGCACAGCGTCTACCTGTCGACGATCGTGTTGGGCCTGGTCACTCTCGTCGTCGCCATCGTCGGGGTGGCCGAGTCCCGGCCGATCGCCGCCCGACTCGACGTACCCGGCCTGTTGCTGGGCACCGTCGCCATCGCGGCCGCCGTCTACGCGCTGATCCAGGGCGGCAAGGTCGGCTACACCAGCCCGGTGGTCTCGACGGCCTGGGTCGTCGCGGTCGTCGCACTTGTCGCGTTCGTCCTGGTCGAGCTGCGGACCAGCGCGCCAATGCTCGACGTGCGGCTGTTCCGGTCCGCGTCGTTCAGCGCCGTCATGGTCGTCGGCGCGGTGTCGCTGTTCGGTTTCACAGGCGTGGCGATCCTGCTGGTCCTCTTCCACGAACGCGCCCAGGCGCTCAGCCCGCTGGACACCGGCTGGCGGATGCTGGTGCTCTTCGGCGCCTACGTGCTGGTCGCCTTCGGTGCCGGGCGGGCGATCCGTCGTACCGGATTCAAAGCGCCGTTGACCCTCGGCCTGGTCCTCGGTGCGGTGGCGAGCTTCGCGCTGGCGAACCAGGGGCCGACCACGTCGTTCGGTCATCGCTGGGCGCTGTTCGCGTTGTTCGGCGCGGCCAGCGGTCTGGTGGTGGCCCCGGCGACGGCGGCGGCGTTGGCCAGCGTCGCGCCCGCCCAGGCGGGCATGGCCTCCGGGGCCGTCAACGCCGCCCGCCAGGTCGGCTCGGTGCTCGGCTCGTCCCTACTCGGCACGCTCCTCACCACCACGATGGTGGCCGACCTGCCGGGCCGGCTCGCCGCGCACCAGGTCGACGAACCCACCCGTACCGCTGTGCGGGCGGCGGTGGCCTCCGGTGTCAACGGCGACCAACCGCTGCCCGACCCGGTCCGGGCGGCGATCGCCGAGGCCCTGACCTCCGGCGTCCAGGCCGGGTTGCGGATCAACGGCGTCGTCTTCCTGGTCACCGCCGTGCTGGCGCTCACCCTCATCCGCAACCGGCCACATCAGCACTAGGAAGCCAAGGCGTTCAGCTCCTCGATGGCGTCGGCCGGTAGCTTCAGGTCGGCCGCCGCCATGTTCTCCCGCAGGTGCGCCACGCTGGAGGTGCCGGGGATCAGCACCGTGGTGGGGGAGCGCTGGAGCAGCCAGGCGAGGGCGACCTGCTGCGGCGAGGCGCCCAGCCGGGCGGCCACGCGGTCGAGCGTGTCGGACTGCAACGGCGTGAACCCGCCGAGCGGGAAGAACGCCGCGAACGCGATGTTCTCCGCCGCGCACCTGCCGACCAGGGCGTCGTCCTGCCGGTTGGCGACGTTGTAGAGGTTCTGCACCGTGACCACCGGCGCGATGGCCTGGGCCTCGGTGAGCTGGTCGAGCGTGACGTTGCTGAGCCCGAGGTGCCGGATCAGGCCCTCCTGCCGCAGCTCCGCCAGCGCGGCGAACTGCGCACTGAGCGGCTCGCCAGTGGTGCCCTCCGCGACGCCCACCCGCAGGTTGACCACGTCGAGCACGTCCAGGCCGAGGTGGTCCAGGTTGTCCCGGACCTGGGCCTTGAGGCTGTCCGGCTCGAGAGCCGGGAGCCAGGAGCCGTCGGCGCCGCGTCGCGCGCCGACCTTGGTGACCAGATGCAAACCCTGGGGGTACGGGTGGAGCGCCTCGCGGATCAGCTCGTTGACCACGACTGGCCCGTAGAAGTCGCTGGTGTCGATGTGCCGGACGCCCAGTTCGACGGCCTCGCGGAGCACGGCGAGTGCCTGCTCGTGGTCGCGGGGCGGGCCGAAGACACCTGGGCCGGCCAACTGCATCGCCCCGTAGCCCATCCGGCTCAGGGTGAGGCCGTCAGAAGGGGTGAGGGCACCGCCGGGAAGGTTCTCGCTCATGTCATCCTCTTGTCAGTCGTCGTCGTGACATCCGGGGCCGCGTGGAACCGGCCCTTCGACGACTCTCCGCCGGCATTCGCCCGGGCGGCAGGGCGAGCTGTTCCTGGTAGTGACACAGCCAGTCACCCGGCCGCCCGGCGATCTACCGTCGGTGTATGGACGCAACGAACCCGCTCGGCGACTTCCTGCGTGCCCGCCGGGAGCAGACCCGGCCCGAGGACGTCGGACTCGGCCCGGGCGTGGGCCTGCGCCGGGTGCCGGGGCTGCGGCGCGAGGAGGTGGCGATGTTGGCCGGCATCAGCGCCGACTACTACCTCCGGTTGGAGCAGGGTCGCGAGCGGCACCCGTCGGTGCAGGTCCTCGATGCCCTCGCCGGAGTGCTGCGGCTCGACCCGGAGGCGACCGCGTACATGATCGGGTTGAGCCGTGCGCGGTCACGCCGGGCGGCCCGACCGGCCGCCGAGCGGGTGCCGGCCAGCATCCTGCACCTGCTGCGGCAGCTCTCCATGCCGGCGTTCGTGCAGAATCGCTACCTCGACATCCTGGCCTCGAACCCGATGGCGAGGGCGCTGTCGCCCAATCTCGCCCCGGGTGCCAACCGGCTGCGCGCGGTGTTCCTGGACCCGGCGGAGCGGGAGCTGTTCCGTGACTGGCGGCAGGCGATGCAGAGCGTGGTGGGGCAGATGCGTGCCGACTCGGGCGGGGCCACCGACGACCCACGGTTGACGGCGCTGGTGGGGGAGTTGTCACTCAAGAGCGACTGCTTCCGGCAGCTGTGGGCGCGCCACGAGGTGCGCCGACGGGAGGGCGTGGTCAGCCGACTGCACCACCCCGAGGTGGGCGACCTCGACCTGTACTGCGACAAACTCGCGGTGGCGGGCGCCGACGGACAGCTTCTGGTGATCTACCACGCCGAGCCCGGTACGGAGTCCGCCCGCTCGTTGGCGCTGCTCGGCTCGATCGCCGTCAGCGCCGCGGACGACGCGCCGGACAGTCTCCGCCCCGGTGACCCGGCCCGCCTCTATCCGCTGGAGTGAGGCGGTCAGGGCCGCTGCGGGGTCGTCTGGGTGGGGATGTGTTCGTAGCGCTTGCGCATGGTCTCGCTGGCGGCTGGCCCGGCGGCGAAGACGAAGTCGGCGTCGTCGAGCGGGCGACCGGTGCTGCGGTCCACGATCACCGGGTCGGCCTCCACCCCGGTGGTCCGGTCGACGAGGATCATGCTGCGCTCGCTCGGGTCGAGGCGTGAGTTGCCCCAGGCGGCGAGGGCGACGACGACGGGCCGCAGGCTGCGGCCGAGGTCGGTGAGGACGTACTCGTAGCGGTCCGGCCTGGTTTGGTAGCGGCGGCGTTCGAGCAACCCCTGACCGGTGAGGGTCTTGAGCCGGCTGGTCAGGATGCTGGACGAGACGCCCAGGTTGGCCTGGAACTGGTCGAACCGGGTGTAGCCGTCGAAGGCGTCGTGCAGGATCAGCAGCGTCCACCACTCGCCCACGTGTCCCAGCGCGCTGGACAGCGGGCATTCGCGGTCCTCCAAGCGGATCTTCCCGGCCACAGCGGTGCCCTCTCCCGAGTAGGTGCTAGTGTCGAAGTTAGTAGGTGCTATTTCAGAAGTAACTATACGTCGAGGCGCTCAGCCACGTCCGGAAAGGGCTTCAGTCATGACCGCCACGCAGGCCGCACCGGCCATCATTCGCCGCTATTTCGAGCTGGCCGGCCAGCCCGACTCCGCGGACTACTTCGCCCTCTTCGCGGAGGACGCAGTGGTCGAGGACGAGTCCACCGAGTACCGGGGCATCGAGGCCATCCGCGAGTGGCGTCGGGCCGTGCCGCTGGTGTCGTACGAGATCACCGACATCGAGGACACTCCCGCCGGCACCGTCGTGACCGCGACGATCACCGGTGACTTCCCCGGTAGCCCGTTCGTCGGTCTCCGGTACCGCTTCAGCGACTACGACGACAGTGCGATCCGGCTGCTGCGCATCGCACCCTGACGATCAGCGCCGGCGGGCGCCGGCGGAGCGACGGAGTTGACGGCGCATGTTTGTGAGTGCACACTTACAAATATGCGATCCACCGCCGAGGCCCGCCGGGTCACTGTCCTGAACGCCGCCGTGTCGGTGTTCGCGCGCACCGGCTTCCATGCCACCCCGGTCACTGCCGTGGCCGCCGCCGCCGGCATCTCCGAGGCGTACGTCTTCCGGCTCTTCGCCGGCAAGCTCGGCTTGTTCGTGGCGGCGGCCGGGGCGTGTTTCGACCGGATCGCCCAGGCGATCGAGGCGGGTGCCGAACGCGCCGCGGGCGACAGCCCGGAGGAGATCCTCGACGCCATGGGCGGTGCCTACGCGGAGCTGATCGCCGACCGTGACCTGCTGCTCTTCCAGGTGCAGGCGCAGGCCGTCACGGACATCCCGGAGGTCGCCGAGGCGGTGCGGGCCGGCTACCGGCGGGTGGCGACCTTCGTGCAGAGTCGCGCCCAGGCCAGCGACGCGCAGGTTCAGCAGTTCTTCGCGTACGGCCAGCTGTGCCACCTGATCGTGACCGCCGGGTTGGAGCAGGTCCCGGAGCCCTGGGCTCGCGCCCTGACCGCCGGCATTCGCCACCCCTGACCGACCCCGATGCTGGGCCGCCTCGGCGGCCCACTTTTTGAGGCCAATAAGTATGTGAGTGCACACTTACAAACAAAGGAGAACCCCGATGACCACCGACACGACGATCACCGAAGTGGTGCTGCCCGGCGTGGTGGAGCCCGACGGCCTCCTGCTGCAGCAGCGAGCGATGCCCGTCCCCGCCGAGGGGCAGGCGCTCGTCCAGGTCGAGGCCACCGGCATCTCGTTCGCCGAGCAGCAGATGCGCCACGCGCTCTACCCCGGCCAGCCGAAGTTCCCGTTCGTGCCCGGCTACGACCTGGTCGGCACCGTCCGAGCGGTCGGTTTCGGCGGTGACGACGCGCTGGTCGGCACCCGGGTCGCGGCGGTCACGAAGACCGGCGCCTGGGCCACACACGCGCTTGTCGACGTCGACGCCCTGGCCCCCGTACCCGTGGGTCTGGACCCCGCCGCGGCCGAGACCGTCGTCGTGAACGGGGTGACCGCCTGGCAGATGCTGCGGGACGCCGACCTGACCGCCGGGCAGACCATCCTCGTGCACGGCGCGAACGGCGGCGTCGGGAGCGTGCTCGTCCAGCTCGGTCGACACCTCGGTCTGCGGGTCATCGGCACCGCCGCCGCGCGGCACCACGCCGGGCTGCGCGAGCTCGGCGTCGAACCGCTCGACTACCGCGACCCGGACATGGCCACCCGGGTCCGCGAGCTGTCGCCGAATGGCGTCGACGCCGTCTTCGACCCGGTCGCCGGCCCGGGCGTCCGCACCTCGTACGCCCTGCTCGCCCCCGGCGGCAAGCTGATCGTCTACGGCAACGCCGCCGCCGTCGGGACCGGCCAGTCGGTCGGGTGGGTCTTCGCGAAGCTGCTGACCCGCCTCTACACCTGGAACGCGCTGCCCAACGGCCACCGGGCCGGTTTCTACAACTTCTGGTCCGGTCGGCTCACCCGCCGCGCCGCTTTCCGCCGTCGCCTGCGTACCGACCTCGGTATCGTGCTCGATTTGCTGCGGCAGGGAGTAATCGTGCCGCAGATCGCCGCCCGCTATCCCCTCAGCGAGGTCTCCGCGGCGCTGGTGTTCGCCGAGAACCGCAGCCGGGCCGGCAAGGTGGTGCTGGAGCCCTGACCTCCGGCCGGTCCGGGGCGCTGGTGCGGCGGGCCGTGGCGAGGGCGTACGGTGAACCTGTCGCCCGGGGGACCCGGTGGCCGTCAGACGCGTCGCCACCAGCCCGC
This sequence comes from Micromonospora sp. NPDC005171, assembly GCF_040608575.1. Classification (NCBI taxonomy): domain Bacteria; kingdom Bacillati; phylum Actinomycetota; class Actinomycetes; order Micromonosporales; family Micromonosporaceae; genus Micromonospora; species Micromonospora sp. NPDC005171. The sequence continues at coordinate 7,294 of NZ_JBEXIM010000032.1, forward strand.
CACGGGCGTTACCGCTCATCTTCTCCATCGCCGCGACGTGCCGGTCGTGTCGGCTGATCGCGGACCGCATCCCGACCCGACCGGTCGCAGTGCCGTCGGCGTCTCGCGGTCGGTCGCCCGACGCGCGCACTCGGTTTCACCCTCCGTGCAACTTGTTCCGAACGCTCAATCAGGGGAGTAACCAGATGAGGATCGCCAGGGACCGGATCGTCGCCGCACTTCGCGACCGGGGCCAGCTGGCCCGGGCCGCCTGGGTCGAGCGTGAACTGCCCGAGCAGGTGGACCCGGCCAAGCACTCCGGGCTGCTCGCCACCCTGAACCTCAACCCGGCTGATCTCGTCGACGCGCCCACCTCGTGAGGTCGGCGCCGCTCGGGCCGGCCGCCCACGGCATGGTGATCACGACGGGCCCGGTCGCGGAGGCGACTCGGTGGACGCCGGGTGCGCGGCGGCCGAGGTAGCCTCACCGCTCGCACTACGTGCTCCCGCGAGCGGGGAGGACAGGGGGAGGTGGAGCGTGGCCGACGTCGGCGAGGTGGTGCGTTGGCTGCAGCTCAACGCGCCCAGGGGTGGGCCGGACGAGGTGTCGCAGTTGGTCGCCCGGGCGGCACCCGCGATCGGCGCCAGCGAGATCGTGATCTATCTGGCCGACTACACGCAGGCCCTGCTCGTGCCGCTGCTCGGCGCGGGTCTCGACCGGGAGCAGTTGCCGATCGAGACGACGCTCGCCGGCCGGGCCTTCACCACCCTCGACATCCAGCGCGCGCCTGACAATCCGGATCGGATATGGGTGCCACTGCTGCTCGGGTGCGAGCGGATGGGCGTACTGGAGATCGTCTCGCCGGCCGCCGCCGACCAGACGATGGACGGTCCGGCCTGGGAGGTGGCGGTCAACGTCGCCCAGATCCTGGTCAACCGCCGGCTCTACGGCGACGTGGTGGAGCGGATGCGGCGGCGGATGCCGATGCAGGTCGCGGCCGAAATCGTCTGGGGTCTGCTCCCGCCGCTGACCTTCGCCACGGACGACCTGGTGGTCACCGCCATCCTCGAACCGTGCTACGACGTCGGCGGGGACATCTTCGACTACGCGTTGAACGACGACGTGCTCAGCGTCGGGCTTTTCGACACCTGTGGGCACGGCATCAAGGCGAGCACCCTGGCCTCGCTGGTGGTCAGCGCGTACCGCAACGCCCGTCGGTGCGGCCTCGACCTGGTCGACACGGCGATCAGCATCGACCGCTGGGTGCGGTCCGAGCACCCGAACTTCTTCGCGACCGGGTTGCTGATCGAGTTGGACCGTCGGACCGGCCGGCTCAGCATGATCAACGCGGGGCATCCCGGCGCGATGTTGCTGCGTGACGGCAAGGCCGTGCGGGAGCTTCCGGGGCCGACCGTGTTGCCGCTCGGCCTGGGGCACCTGTCCCCTCGCCGACCGCGGGTGCACGTGGAGAATCTCCACCCGGGCGACCGCATCCTCGCCTACACCGATGGCATCACCGACGCCCGGAGCGCGGAGGGGGAGCAGTTCGGGCTGGACCGGCTCGTCGACTTCGTCAACCGCGCCCTCAACGACGGGTTGCCCAGCCCGGAGACGATGCGTCGGCTGGTCCGCGCGGTCGTCGGCTATCAGGACGACCAGCTCGAGGATGACGCCACTGCCCTCTTCGTGGAGTGGCGGCCACCGCACCTGCCGCTCGCGCACCTTCGCGCACTCGCCGCCGCCACCGGAGCCTGACCGCGCCGACGCGCGAACCCCGCAGTGGGATTTTGCACTCCCAGTGCACTTGTCTCCGATTGTCGGGCTGTCTAGCGTCACCTCATGGCTGACTCATGGACCTTCGCCGTGGCGCGTGACGACCTCGGGCAGACCACGATCGTCGATGGCCCCACTCCCGCCCTGGCCGACGGCGAGGCGTTGCTGCGGGTGGACCGCGTCGGCCTCACCGCCAACAACGTGACCTACGCGGTGCTCGGCGACTCGATGCGCTACTGGGAGTTCTTCCCGCCGGTGGCGGAGGGGCTCGGGCCACAGTGGGGCCTCCCGCCGCTCTGGGGCTTCGCCGAGGTGGTCGCCTCGACGGTGGCGGGGGTCGAGGTGGGGCAACGGATCTACGGTTACCTCCCGCCTGCCGGTCACCTCGTGGTGCGGCCGGACCGGGTGGACGCGTCCGGGTTCCGCGAGGCGAGCCCGCACCGGGCCGAGCTGCCGTCGCCGTACAACGCGTACCGGTCGACCAGCGGGGACCCGGCGTACCAGCGCGACCAGGAGGATCTGCTGATCCTGTTCCGGCCGCTGTTCTTCACCTCGTTCATGCTGGCCGACCAGATCGTCGACAACGACTTCTACGGTGCCGAGGCGTTGCTGATGTCGTCGGCGTCGAGCAAGACCGCGTACGCCGCCGCGTTCGAGCTGCACCGGCGCGGGCCGCGCCTCGTTGGTCTCACCTCACCGGGCAACCTGGCGTTCACCAGGTCGCTCGGCTGCTACGACGAGGTCGTGTCGTACGACGACATCGATTCCCTCGACGTGGTCCCGACCGTCTACCTCGACCTGTCCGGCGCGCCCTCCACCCGTGCCGCCCTGCGTGGGCGCCTCGGCGACCGGCTCGTCCGGGACATAGCGGTCGGGCTCACCAACCAGACGCCGAACGCCGAAGCCGCGGAGGAGGTGTTCTTCGCGCCGGTGCAGATGCGCAAGCGCAGCCACGACTGGGGCCGCGACGGCCTCGACCAGCGGTTCACCGAGGCCTGGCAACGTTTCGCCGCCGTGGTGAGCGGATGGCTCGACGTGCGGGTGGGTGCCGGGCCGGCGGCGCTGCAACACGCGTGGCTCGACGTTCTCGCCGGTCGTACGCCACCGCGGGTGGGCCACGTCGTCCAGCTCTGATCGGCGCTCAGGCGGCGATGTCTGGATTGAGCTGGAGGCGCAGCGCGGCCAGCGAGCGGGTGATCAGCCGGGACACGTGCATCTGCGAGACGCCGATCCGGTCGGCGATCTGGGCCTGGGTCAGGTTGCCGTGGAAGCGCAGGCTCAGGATCTGCTGCTCGCGTTCCGGCAGCGTGGCGAGGGCCGGCCCGAGGGCGACCCGGATCTCGACGAGATCGAACGCCCGGTCGTCGTCACCGAGAGTGTCCCCGAGCTCCCGGTTGCCGTCAGCCCCGGTCGGGGTGGACAGCGACGTGGCCCGGTAGGCGCGCGCACCCTCCAGCCCCTCCAGGACGGTCTCCTCGGACACGTCGAGGTGGGACGCGATGTCCGCGACTGTTGGCGAGCGGCCGAGGGCCTGGGTCAGGGCGCTGTTCGCCGCGCTGATCGACAGGCGCAGCTCCTGGAGGCGGCGGGGTACGCGCACCGCCCAGGTGCGGTCCCGGAAGTACCGCTTGATCTCGCCGATGATCGTGGGAATGGCGTACCCGCTGAAGTCGACACCTCGGCTGTGGTCGAAGTTGTCCACGGCCTTGATGAGCCCGACGAAGGCGGTCTGGGCCAGGTCGTCGTCGGGTGCGCCGCGTCCGCCGTAGCGGCGCGCCAGGTGTCGGGCGAGCGGCAACCACGCCTCGATGGCGCGGTCCCGCACTGCTGGGCGGCGCGGGTCGTCCGCCGGGGTCGCCGCCAGGGCGGCGAGGAGCTCATCCGGGCTCTGCTCGCTGCTCTGCTGATCGATGCGGCTGGTGGTGGCGTTGTCGACGATGGTGGCCATGTGGGTGGTCCTTCCCGCAGGCCCGTCGATCGAGTCGACCGGAAGAGTCTCCGAACCGGCTACCGCCGGGGCGCACGTACGGGCGAAGGTGCGCTGTCGCAGGGCCACGAGCACGGGCCTCGCCACCGCGTCATGTCGTTCACTTGACGACCCGGACACTACCCGAAAGACTGACTATTTACTAGCCGAAAGTATGAGGCCCGGCGTTCGGGAGGAGCGGCGCTGGGATCAGCCGCGCTGTTCCGCAGCGTCGACAGCAGCCGGTGTCGACGGGGCCGGCTTCACCGCGAACGGGTGGCGCAGTCGCCGCATCGCCTCCTCGCTGCTGTCGAAGGTCACCGCCGGTCCGTCCAGCCCGTCGCCGTTCGACGTGGCGAGGAAGAGGGCAGGTCGACCGTTGTCGTTCGATGTCATGCAGGGTTCCTGTCTCTACGAGAGGGGTGCGTCTGGGGCCTCGGCAACATCGGCCGTGCGACCCGGTGACGCTTCGGCGCACACTGGCGCCCGAATGCTGGTGTCCTGTGCACGGGCGAGCGCCCGGCGACACCGACACCCCGCACCATACCCGGCACGGTCGCTCCATATGCGTCGCCGACGGACCCGCCTCGCTTGTGGCGAGCCTGCGGCCCGGGAATTCTGTAATCCCACCCGCTGCCGCGAGTCTCCGATCTTGAGGGCGGTCAGCGCACGCAGCGTGGGCGCCGCGCGGATGAGCACACAAGGAGTGAAACCCATGTCGTCAGCCGGTCGAGCACTGCCCGATGTCGGGTTGGTCGTCGCGGCCAGGCAGGGCGACCAGCGCGCTCTCGACGACGTCGTCGCGGCCTCGCTCCCGCTGGTCTACAACATCGTCGGGCGTGCGCTGCGCGGGCACGCCGACGTCGACGACGTGGTCCAGGAGACATTGGTACGGGTGATCCGCCACCTGCCCGCGCTCAACGACCCGGCGGCATACCGGTCCTGGCTGGTGGCGATCACCATCCGCCAGGTGCGCGACTGGGAGACGCGCCGCCGCGTCGCGCTTAACCGCGACGCCGGGCTCGACGCGATCCACAACGTGCCCGACCCCGCCTCCGACTTCGCCGGGATGACGATTCTCCGACTCGGCCTCACCGACCAGCGACGGGAGGTCGCCGAGGCCACCCGCTGGCTCGACCCGGACGACCAGGAACTGCTCTCGCTGTGGTGGCTGGAGGAGACCGGCGAGATCACCCGGAACGAGGTCTCCGACGCGCTCGGCTTGTCACCCGGGCACGTCGCGGTGCGGATCCACCGGATGAAGGAACAGATCCAGAGCGCCCGCGGCGTCGTACGCGCGCTCCGCGCCCGCCCCGGCTGCCCCGACCTGGGCGCCGTGACCGCCGAGTGGGACGGCACGCCCAGCTCGTTGTGGCGCAAGCGACTGGCTCGACACGTCCGCGACTGCGCGTTCTGCGGACGGTTGGGGACCACGCTGCTGCCGATCGATCGGCTGCTCGCCGGCCTGCCACTGCTGCCGCTGCCGGCGGGTCTCGGCGCCCACCTGCCGAGCGCGACCGCGCCGGCGGCCGCCGCGCAGGCGGTCGTGCCGCCGAGCCCGACCGTCGGACCCGCCGCCGGGTCGACCCCACCCGGCGCGGTGTCCACCGATGCGGGTGGCGGCCAGAGCGTCGTCGACCTCGCGATGAACCGGCCCCGGGGTCTCGTGCCGTCCCTCGCCGCCGGTGTGGCCGCCGCCGTGCTGGCCATCACCATGGCGGTGGTGATCCTGCCGGACGATCCGGCCGCACCCTCGTGGGCGGCTCCGCCGTCCACGGCACCCAGCACCCTCGCCACCCCGAGCGTCGCGCCCTCGCCGAGCGCACGACCCTCGTCGAAAGCTCCGGTCGCGCCGGTGGTCAGCTCCGCGCGCAAGGGGGTCGGGGTGTGGAACTTCGCCGGGGCGAGTCAGGCATTGGCGAAGTCCAAGGCCAGCTGGTACTACACCTGGGGAACCCAGCACCCCGGAATCAGCACTCCGCGCGGCGCGACGTTCGTGCCGATGATCCGCAGCGCGGAGAACGTCACCGCCGCTGAGCTGACCCGGGCCAAGGCCGCCGGGCCGTACCTACTCACCTTCAACGAGCCGGACCTGCCCGAGCAGGCGAACATGACAGCCGAGCAGGCGCTGGACCTGTGGCCGCAGCTGATGGCGACGGGCAGCAAGCTGGGCAGCCCCGCGGTCGCCTGGGGCGGGCCGGACCCGCAGGGTTGGCTGGACAGGTTCATGACAGGTGCCCAGGCCCGCGGTCATCGGGTGGACTTCATCACGCTGCACTGGTTCGGCGCCGACTTCACCACCGCCAGCGCGGTGGCCCAACTTCGGCAGTACCTACAGGCGGTCCACCAGCGGTACCGGAAGCCGATCTGGCTGACCGAGTTCGCGTTGATCCGCTTCGGTGGGGGCGGTTCGCAGTTTCCCAGCCAGGAGCAGCAGGCGGCCTTCCTCACGGCGGCCACCGCGATGCTCGGCAAACTCCCCTACCTGCAGCGTTACGCCTGGTTCGGGCTACCCGCCACGGACAAGGACCGGTCCGGGTTGTTCAGCGACGGAGCCGAGGCGACAGTGGTCGGCCGCGCGTTCCAAGCCGCCCGTTGAGCGGGGACGAACGGATGGACGGGCCGCTGATGGCAGAGCGCCCCGGGTCTCGCGTGCGGGCTGGGCGGCTGGTCGGCGTCGTCGCGACCCTGGCCGCCACCGCGTTGGCCGTCGGTCTCGCCCAGGGTTGGGGTCGCTCCGACCAGGCCCTCACCGCCTCGTCGGCCACCGCGGTGCCGACCGCGCCGGTGGTGCTCAACGGCACCGACGACGCCTTCATCCAACTGCTGATTCCGATGAACGAGGGCGCGGTCGCGCTGATCGACCAGCTCGACACCCGGCCAACGGACGCGGATCCGTCGCTGTGGACCCTCCTCGGCGAACTCCGTAAGGCTCATCAGGCGGAGTTGCGGGACCTGCGTGGGCTGCTGGCCGCGGGCAACGTGCCGGAACTGAACATCCACGCGGGGCATCAGATGCCCGGCATGGTCACCGATGTCAGCCTCGCCGAGCTGCGTGCCGCGCCCGACGCCGAGGTGTCGTCCCGGGCAGCTGCCCTGATCCGGGCGCACCTCGCGCAGACAGTGGTGCTGTGCCGGGGTGAGCAGACCGCCGGGGGAAGCCCGGAGCTGAAAGCGCTCGCCGGCCGGATCCAGCAGGCGCGGGCCGCCGAGCTGAGCACGCTCGACAATCGGTTCGGCGCGCCCACCGCCGCGCCGGGCGGCTGACCTGCCGCCCAGAGGAACGGCCGATGCCCGGCCCAGCCACCGGGGAGGCAGGTCAGTCGCCGGACGCGTCGATGGTCAGGCCGGCGTCGGGTGTCGTGCCGCGAACCGGGCGCGGGTCAGGAACGCGAGTTGGGCCCGCTTGTCCGGCATGTCGATCTCCGAGTCGAAGGTGAAGCCCTCGATCTCCAGTCGGCGTAGGGCGAGGTGGTTGCGGACGTCCGGCTCGACCACGATCCGCTGGGCGGTCGGGTCGCGGAACAGGAAGCGGGCGATGGCGGGGCCGACCGCGTTGGTGAGGCTGCGGGCGAGGCGTCGGTCAGGGCTGAGCAGCAGGTGCATCCCCACGTCGCCGGGCTGGACGGGGTAGCGCTCGCCGACCGGATCCGCCTCGGGCTGATAGCTCTGGAATAGGCCGACCGGCTCCCCGTCAACCATGATCAGGTACGCGTGGTGTGTGGGCAGACTGTCCACAAAGGCGTAGATCTCGCGTACCTCGTCGAGGGTGTGCGAACCCATGCCCCAGAAGGAGTTGCGGGGGAGGGTCACCCAACCGTGCAGGAGGGCGGCGTCCCGGTTGGGGTCCACGGTCACCAACGACAGCTCGCCGAGGCCGGCGATCTTCTCCTGGTACGTCATCGGGCGCTGTCCTCTGTTCCATCCGGGGCGCAACTTAGGTTAACCTCGCCTAACCAAGGATGACCTTACCTGGAGGGGTGCGTGAAACGGAACTGGGAGGCCCTGGTCCTCAAGGCCATGGGAGGGCGGGACTTTCAGTTGACCGTCCTGAGCACCGAGTCGATCGACGGGCACTACCAGCGGCTCCTCCTGGACGGTGGCGGCCTGCTGGAGACGTGCGGGGTGCACCCCACGATGTGGATCCGGCTGTGGTTCGACAACGACGGCCGGGCACACCAGCGCGCGTACACGCTTGTCGACCCCGACCCGGCCACCGGCCGATTCACCCTCGAATTCGCCATCCACGACGGCTGTGCGGCCCGGTGGGCCACCACGGCCAAGGTCGGCGACACCATCGGCGCGACCATGCAGGGCAGCGCCTTCGAGCTGCCCGACCCCGCGCCCGAGCACCTCTACCTCGTCGGCGACGCGGCCTCCCTGCCCGCGGTGAACAGCCTGCTCGACGCCGGTGCCGACATCCCGGCGACGGTCTGGCTGGAGTACGCCCACGAGGGCGAGAAGGCGCTCGCGCTGCGGGCCCGGGCGCACCACGACGTCACCTGGGTGCCACGGCGCGACGCGGGTCAGCATCTCGTCGACACGGTCTGCGCGGCCCTGCCGACCAGCGGCACGGGCCACTACTGGGTGGCCTGCGAGGCGGCCACCACCCGGGGCATCACCCGACACCTCCGCAAGACGCTCGGCGTCGACAAGGACAGATTGACCTCCCTCGGCTACTGGAAAGCGGCATGAAGGGCCGGCTCGGCACCCTGACCGCGCTGTACGTCACCCAGTACCTCGGCGTCGGCTTCATCACCGTCGGGCTCACCGCCATCCTGCGCGACGGTGGCACCTCGCTGGACACGCTGGCCCTTCTGCAGATCGTCGGCCTGATCTGGCCCATCAAGTTCCTCTGGGCGCCGATCCTCGACAGGTACGGCTCACGGCACCGCGGCCACTACCGCTCCTGGCTGCTCGTGCTCCAGACCGCACTGGTGCTCGCCCTGCTGGCGTTGCTGCCGTTCGCCAGCCCGGCCGACGCGCTCGGCCCGATCATCGCGATCTGCGCCGCGTACGTGTTCTTCTCGGCCACCCAGGACATCGCGGTGGACGCCGTCGCGGTCCGGATGCTCGCCGACTCGGCCCGGGGGACCGGCAACGGCATCCAGGTCGCCGCGAGCTATCTCGGCAACCTGCTCGGTGGCGGCGCCTGCGTCCTGGTCTACGACCAGTTCGGCTGGGCGCCGGCGATCGGCCTGCTGGTCGCGATGACGGCGGTCGGCCTGCTGGTGGTGTGGCGGTTCCGGGAGCCTCCCCGTACCGATCGGGTGGAACGGGTCGGCACGGCCTACCGGGCACTGCTGTCGGTGTTCGGGCAACCGGGCTGCCGTCTGTGGACGTTCGGTGTGGTGCCGCTGGTCTATGTCGGCGCGGGGATGGCGTACGCCCTGGTCAGCCCGGCGCTGGTCGACGCCGGGTGGTCGTTGGGTCGGATCGGCGTCGTCACCGGGGTGGTGACGAGTGCCCCGGCCATCGTGGCGGGTCTGGTCGCGGGGCTCGGGATCGGGCGGTTCGGGCGCGGTGGCGTGCTCGTGGTCGGCGGCGTCGCGCTCACGGTGTCGACGTTGCTGCTGCTGCCGCTGATGAACGGCAGCGCGCCGCTGGGCGGGACCGTCGCCGCGCTCTGCTGCTTCATGGTGGCCTACACCATCGCCAACGTCGTGCTCTACACGGTCAACATGGACTACTCGCGGCCCGACACCGGCGGCACCGACTTCACGGTCCTGTCGTCGTTCGGCCTGCTCTGCTCGTTCGTGGCGGCGTCCATCGGTCTCGCGGCGGCCGACCGGGTCGGCTACCCGGCGGTCGCGGTCGCAGCCATCGTGCTGGTGGCCGCCGGCATCGCCGTCGGCCTCGCCCACCAGCGGCGGTTCCCGCACCGGCCCGGCCCCACCGTCGGCCCGACGGCCGAGCAGCCCACCGTCGGCTCGACGGCCGAGCAGCCCACGGTGGACGGCGTCAAGGCGGTGACGTGACCGCGGTCCAGCCGGCCACCGACACCGCGACATCGGCACGACTGCCACAGCGATGGCTCATCCTTGCCGTGCTGTGCGTCGCGCAGTTGGTGGTGGTGCTGGACAACACCGTGCTGACCGTGGCGGTGCCGGTGCTCACCACCGAGTTGGGCGCCAGCACCGCCGAGGTGCAATGGATGATCAACGCGTACGCATTGGTGCTGTCCGGGTTGTTGCTCACCGCCGGTGGCGCCGCCGACCGGTACGGTCGCCGCCGGATGCTGCTCGCCGGGCTCGTCCTGTTCGGGGTGGGCTCACTGGCCGCAGGGCTCGCCAGCACCAGCGGGCAGTTGATCGCCGCGCGGGCCGGGATGGGCGTCGGTGGCGCGCTGCTGGTCACCGCGACGCTCGCGGTGGCGATGCAGGTCTTCGACGCCGCCGAGCGGTCCCGGGCGATCGGCATCTGGGCGGCCACCAGCGCGTTGGGCTTCGCCATCGGGCCACCGATCGGCGGCACGATCCTCGCGCACCTGCCGTGGGGTGCGATCTTCCTGATGAACGTGCCGATCGTGCTGGTCTGCCTGCTCGTCGGTCGGGCGTTGGTCCCGGAGTCCCGCGGGCCGGCCGGCGGCCGACTCGACGTGCTGGGCGCTGTGCTCTCCACCGCCGGTCTGGCAGCTGTCGTCTGGGCGATCATCTCCGGGCCGGAGCGCGGATGGGTGTCGACCGAGGTGGTCGGAGCGGCGGTTGTCGGCGTACTCCTGCTCGGGATCTTCGTGTGGTGGGAGCGACGGATCGCGTACCCGATGCTGGACATGCGTCTCTTCCGGGACCGGCGCTTCGTCGGTGCGATCTCCGGCGTCGTGCTGATCACGTTCGGTGCCACCGGCGCGCTGTTCCTGCTCACCCAGCACCTCCAGTTCGTCCGTGGGTATCCCGCCTGGGAGGCCGGTCTGCGGATGGCGCCCTTCGCGCTCTCCATCGTGCTGCTCAACCTCAGTGGCGTGGTCGCGAGTGTGCTCCGTCGGCTCGGCCTGGCGGTCGCCATCGCCGTCGGCATGACGCTGCTCGCGGCGGGTCTCGCGCTTGTCACAGTCTTTCCGACCGACGGGTACGGGGTGCTGCTGGCCGGGCTGCTCGTCATGGGTGTCGGTTGCGCGCTGGCCAATCCGGCCATCGTCGAGGCGGTGATGGGCGCGATCCCGACCGCGAGGGCCGGCGCGGGTGCGGGTGTCGACGGCACCATGACCGAGGTGGGCAGCAGCCTCGGCATCGCGGTGCTGGGTGCCGTGCTGAACGCCCGGTTCGCGGCGCTGCTGCCGGCGGCCCTGGCCGGCGCCGGATCGTTTCCGGCGGCTCTCGCCGCCGCCCGCGAAGGGGCGGAACGGGAGGCCGTGACTGTCGCCTTCGCTTCGGCGCTGGAGACGGGGCAGTTGGTGGGCGCGGCCGCGGTGCTGATCGGCGGTCTGGTGGCCGCCGGGTTGCTACACCGGGCAGACCGCACCAAATCCGTTTAATTAGGATAGGCTATCCTAATAGGAACATCATGGTCGTCGACGGAGGCGGTATGCGGCTCTACCTGACCGCGCTCAACCCCACCGACGCCGTCCTGGACGGGTTCCTCCCGGCGGCGGCGTCGCTCGGGCTCCCGGCCACCGTGCTGACCGATCGGCCCGGCGAATGGCCGGCGGAGGTGCGGGTGGCGCGGTGCGCGGTCCGCGACCCGGCCGCTGTGGTCGCGGCGGCGGCACCGACCCGACCGGTGGCGCTACTGTCCAACAGCGACCATCTCCAGGAGGCCACCGCGATCGCCGCCCGAAAGCTCGGCCTGCCCGGCAAGGACCCCGACGCCGCCCGTCTCTGCAAGGACAAGGCCGCAGCCCGCCGGGCGATCGCCGCTGCGGGCCTCGATCTGGTACGCACCAGAACTGTCGACCCCGGCAACGCGCCGGAGGTGCCGACCGGGATGTTCCCGGCGGTGGTCAAACCCCGCGAGGGAGTAGCCAGTGAGGACGCCTACCTGGTGGCCGACCACGCCGAACTGGTCGCCCGGGTCGCCGAGATCCGGGGCCGGCGTCCCGACCTGGCCCTAGTGGTCGAGGAGTACCTCGACGGCGAGCTGCGCACCTTCGAGACCCTCGGCGACGGCACCGAACTGGCCTCCCTCGGCGGGTGGCGCACCGGCCTCGGCCCGCCGCCGACCTTCACCGAGGAGAGCCTCGCCTGGTCGCCCCCGGCGGAGCAGGCGCGCACCCAGCTGCGGACGCGGCTCGACGCGCTCGGGGTCGGCTTCGGCGCCTGCCACACCGAGTACGTCCTCTCCGACGGCCGGGTCCGGCTCATCGAGGTGAACTACCGCCTCATCGGCGACCGGATGGACCTGATCCTCGCCGAACTGTTCGGTGTGCCGCTGTTCGAGTACGTCATCCGGCTGCACCTCGGCGAGCCGCTGGCCGCCCTTCGCCTGCCCGACACCGTCGACCGCTACGCCCGGGTCGAGTACGTCTGCGCGGACCGGTCCGGCCGTCTCGTCGCCGCACCGGGCCCACTGGACACCGCCCACGGCGACGTCCGGCTGGGCTGCCATCCGCTGCGCGAGGTGGGCCGCACCGCCGAGCACACCGGCACCAACCGCGACTACCTCGCCGTGCTGCACGGGATCGGCCCCGACGAGGGCGCCGTCCGGCAGTCGCTGGCCGCCCTCCGCAGCGACCTTTCGTGGACCATCGTCGAGTGAGCGACGACTGCGAGCGGGAGGTCATCACCCGGGTGCTCGACGCCCTGCTGCGCGAGGATCACCTCGGTCTGCGCAGCGCCGGCCGACCGGACGGGCCCGACTGGTGGCAGGTGCCGCACCCCGCCGGCCTGCTGCGCATTCCGGTCCGGGCGGACGGGTTCCAGCAGGCCGTGCGCACCGCCGCACCGATGGTGCTGCTGGTGGTCGGCGGCGGAGACCCGCAGCGTACGGAGACCCTCGAAGGGCTGTTGACGCTGCTCGCCCCGCGCGACAACGCCGAGGCCGAGGCCGGCTGGCGGGACTTCGCCGTCGAGTGCCGCGCCGATCTGCGGGCCCGACGGCTCGCCGCCCGGAGCCGGACGCGGGTGCTCACCGAGGTGGCCGCCGAACGCGCGCTCACCCCGACCGGCCTGCCGGCGGCGCTCCTCGACGACGTGCTCGCCGCCCACCAGGGCCACCCCGTTTACCCCACCGACCGGTGCCGGCACGGTCTGCGCGACGACGAACTGCTCCGGTACGCCCCGGAGCACGCCCCACGTTTCGCGCTGCGCTGGTACGCCGCACAGGCCGAGGACGTCCGGCTCACCGGCGAACTCCCCTCGTGGTGGCCCCGCGCGGCGCGACCGGACCAACTGCTGCTGCCGGCGCATCCGATCACCGTGGCCCGCGACGTGCTCCCGGTGGTCGACCTGCCGGTGACCCCGGTGCGACCCACCCTCTCCATGCGGACGGTGGCGCTCGACAACGACCCGTACCTGCATCTCAAACTGCCGCTGCCGACAGCGAGTCTCGGCGCGCGCAACCGACGCACCCTGCAACCGGGTTCGCTCGCCGACGGCGCGGCCGTCGCTGCGCTGCTCGACCGGATCGCCACCGCCGAACCCCGCTTCGCCGGCCGGATCCGGCACGCCGACGAGAGCACCTGGGCGCACGTCGACGGCGACGAGCGACGCGGTTTCCTGCTCCGCCGATTCCCGCGCGACCTGGCCGGCGCCCAGGTGGTGCCGGTCGCGGCCCTCGCCGCAGCCGACCCGGTGGCGGGCACGGTCCTTTCACGGATCAGCCCGCAGCGGCCCGTCGGGCTGCTGGAGTCCTACCTGGACCTGCTGCTCGACTGGCACGTCTTCCTCTGGCTCCGCCACGGAATCGCCCTGGAGGCGCACCCGCAGAACATCCACCTGCTGGTGCACCAGGACGGCACTGTCGGCCTGCTCTACAAGGACAACGACGGCGCCCGGCTCGACGCGCGGCACGACGGCCCGAGCGGGCTCGCCCTGCACGACGACCGGATGTGGGCTGGTGACCCGCAGGAGTTGGCCGACGTGTTCATCACCATCACCCTGCACCTGGCCGCCGCCGCGCCCCTGGTCGCCCTGGCCGCCCGAGGACTGCCCGTGCCGACACCGGCCGAGGCGCTGGTGCCCCGGCTGACCGCCGCCCGCGACCGGTGGAGCGACGGACCGGCGGCGCGGACCTTCACCGAGCGGGTCCTGCACGCCACCCAACTGCCCGTCAAGGCGATGCTCACCGCCGGCACCCTGCTGCCCAAACAGCGGCTGGGCTGCGCCGACATCAACAAGTACTACCTGCGTACCGGCCCGAACTACCTCCGGGGGACACGATGACGGGCGCCCAGTTGCGCTCCCGGCCGGCCAGCGACACCGGTCAGCGCGCCGACCTGGCCGCCGCCCACGCCGTCTTCGGCTGCCTGCTGCGCGAGCTGGCCCCGCCGGACGGCGCCCCGACCGTTGTCGACGGCGCCGTACGGCTGCTGCTGCCGCACCTCGACGTCACAGTGCGCTGCGAGGTCGCGCGAGCCTCCCCGCTCGGCGCGCACCGCTACACCGGCCCGGTCCAACGGAGCACCGGCGGCGGACAGTGGGAAGACCTGGACGCGGACGGGTTGGCCGCCCTGGTCGCGGCGGAGCTCACCACCCGTACCGGCCTGGTGAACGACGAGTTCGTCGAGCAGGTCCGGGCCAGCCGGGACACCGTGGCCCGGCTGCTGGCCGACCGGCCGGCCGAGGATCCGACCCCCACCGGTGAGCCCGCCATCGACGCGTACGTCGACTCCGAGCAGTCGCTGGTCTTCGGCCACCCGCACCACCCCACCCCGAAGTGGCGCAGCGGTGACCCGGACAGCTGGCGGGCGTACGCGCCGGAGCTGCGCACCGCGTTCCGGCTGCACTGGCTCGCCGTACCGGACGACCTGAGCGCCGACGCCGGACCGTTCGATCCGCTGGTGGCCGCCCTCGACCCGCCGCGACCCCCGCGCGGGCACCGCGTCCTGCCGGTGCACCCCTGGCAGCTGGCGCTGGTCCCGCCCACCCACAAACGGCTGCGCCACCTGGGGGCGGCCGGTGTGCCGGTACGGCCCACGGCGAGCGTCCGCACCCTCTACGCCCCCGAGGCCGACCTGTTCGTGAAGACCAGTCTGCACGTGCGGATCACCAACTGCCTGCGCAAGAACGCCCGCTACGAACTCACCGGCGCGGTGGCGCTCACCGACCTGCTGGCCCGGGTGCCGCTGCCGGACGGGGTGCGGCTGCTCGCCGAGCCCGCCTACCGCACCGTCGACGCCCCCGGCCCGGACGAGGCGTACGGGACGATCCTGCGCGGCGGTCTGCGCCCGCACCTGCGTCCCGGCGACACCCCGGTGCTGGCGGCGGCGCTGGCCGCGACGCCGCTGGTGACACCGGATCCGGTGGCCTGGTGGCGCGCGTACGTCGGCCTGCTGGTGCCGGCGGTGCTGCGCAGCTGGCTCAGCCACGGCGTCGTGCACGAGGCGCACCTGCAGAACGTGGTCGTCGTGCTCGACCGGGACCGCCGCCCGGTACGCGTGCTGCTGCGCGACCTGGAGGGGGTGAAGCTGGACGCCGACCGGTGGGGCGCCTGGCCGGACGGCATCCCGCCGCAGGTCCGCTACGGTCCCCGGGCCGCCCACCGCCGGATCGTCTACTGCCTGTTCGTCAACCACCTCGGTGGGATCAGCGGCGCCCTCGCCGACGCCCGACCGGGAATCGAACGGCGGCTGTGGCAGGAGCTGCGGGCCGTCGTCGAGGCGGTGGCCGCCGACCTCGGTGAGCCGGCCGAGTTGCGCGCGCTGCTCACCGGGGAGCCGCTGCAGGCCAAGGCGAACCTGCTGGTCCGGTGGCGGCGCGACGCCGACCGGGCCGCACCGTTCGTGCCGGTGCCGAACCCGCTGGTTGGGCCACGATGACCCGACCGGTCTACGTCCACGACCTCGACGCGTTGGCCGGGCAGGCCCGAGCCATCCGGGCGGCGCTGCCCCGGCCGGTCGAGCTGCTGTACGCGGTCAAGGCCAATCCGGATCCCGGTGTGCTGCGCACCCTCGCCCCGATCGTCGACGGGTTCGAGGCCGCCAGCCGGGGCGAGCTGCGCAGGCTTGCCGAGGTGCTGCCGGGGCGGGCGCCGGCCGCGTACGCCGGGCCGGGCAAGACCGACGCGGACCTCGCCGCCGCTCTCGCCGCCGGGGTGCGCCGCATCCACGTCGAGTCACCCGCCGAGCTGGCGCGACTCGGCGCGCTGGCCACCGCGGCGGGCCGGTCGGCCCCGGTGCTGCTGCGGGTGAACCTGCCGGTCGACGCGCCGGGTGCGAGCCTGGTGATGGGCGGTGGACCCAGCCCGTTCGGCATGGACCCGGCCGACGCGGTGGCGTGCGCCCGCCGCCCGCCCGCCGGCATCGACGTACGCGGAATCCACGCCCACCTGGCCAGCGGACTGGACGCGCCGCTCGCCGCGACGGTCGCCGCCGCCGTGGTCGACTGGGCGACGGCCGAGGTCGACGCCGACGAGGTCGACGTCGGCGGCGGCATGACCGTCGACTACACCGACCCGGCCGCACGATTCGACTGGCAGGGCTACGGCCGGGCCCTGGCGGACCTCCTCGACAGGCATCCGGGAGTGCGGCTGCGCATCGAGCCGGGCCGGTCGGTCACCGCCCACTGCGGGGCGTACCTCACCGAGGTCATCGACGTGAAGCGTTCCTACGGCGAGTGGTTCGTGGTGGTGGCCGGCGGAACGCACCACCTGCGGACTCCGGCGGCGAAGGGGCACGCGCAGCCGTTCACGGTGCACAGGCGACGCGGTGTCGGCGGCCCCCGCACCGACGGTGGGCCGGTCACGGTGGTCGGGCAACTCTGCACTCCGAAGGACGTGCTGTCCTCCTCGGCCACCGCCGGGCCGATCGGCGTGGGTGACGTGTTGGCCTTCGCCATGGCCGGGGCGTACGCCTGGAACATCAGCCACCGCGACTTCCTGCTGCACGAGCCCCCGCTTTTTCGCACCGGTGACCTGCACGAAGTGGCCGCCGAGTGGGTGGCCCGGCCGCTCGGGAGGTGAGCCGGAGAGGCTCGACCGGCTCGGTATGTTATCGATAACATGCTATCTTTCACCCGGGAGTGAAGGGCACGCTCCCGGTCACCCGAGCCAGCCGGCGAAGACGCGCCGAGGGCCTCGCCCTCCCGCCGCCTTCCCCGGTCGGTGACCAGTCCGGGCCCCCGTCGATGCCAGGCGACCGTTGTTGGTCGTCGGACGATGTCGTGCCGGCCGCATGCCCAGCTTCCGACGCTCCACCGCAGGCAGCCCCCGGCGCCGACGGGTGGCAGCCGCACACCCCCTCGGTGCCGCTGCCAAGCCACGAGCACCAGACGCCGAACGGCAAGGAGCCCCAGCAATGCTGAGACGTAGGTTCTTCCTCCCATCCATCGCGGCCGCGGCGCTTCTCCTCGCGGCCACCACCGGCGGCGTGTTGAGCGGTGGCCTCGGTGCGACGGCGGTGGCCGCCACCAACGGCACCCTCGCGGCGACCGCCGGCTGCGGCAAGGCCCCCACACTCGCCAGTGGGACGCGCACGATTCAGAGCAGCGGCCAGAGTCGTACCTACAATCTGCGGATCCCGGACGGGTACGACCGGAACCGCCCCTACCGACTGATCTTCGGCTTCCACTGGTTGAACGGCTCGGCCAACAACGTCACCTCGGCCGGCTACTACGGGCTCCAGCCGCTGTCGAACAACAGCACGATCTTCGTCGCTCCGCAGGGTCTCAACGCCGGCTGGGCCAACACCAACGGTCGGGACCTGACTCTCTTCGACGACATCTCCCGGCAGATCGAGAACGATCTGTGCGTGGACACCACCCAGCGCTTCGCCCTGGGCTGGAGCTACGGCGGGGCGATGAGCTACGCGGTGGCCTGCGCCCGACCCACGATCATCCGCGCGGTCACCGTGCTGTCCGGCGCCAACCTCAGTGGATGCAACGGGGGCACCCAGCCCGTCGCCTACTTCGGCATCCACGGCATCTACGACAGCGTGCTGAACATCTCCCAGGGTCGGCAGCTGCGCGACACGTTCGTCCGGAACAACGGCTGCACCGCGCAGAGCCCGCGCGAGCCGAGCCGGGGCAGCCTCACCCACATCACCACCGCCTACGCGGGATGCCGGGCCGGCTACCCGGTGCAGTGGGCTGCCTTCGATGGTGACCACACCCCCAGCCCGGTCGACGGGTCGGGCAGCCCCAACGACTCCCGGACCTGGACCTCGGGTGAGATCTGGAGGTTCTTCAGCCAGTTCGAGTCGACCACGCCCCCGACCACCCCGCCGCCGACCGACCCGCCGCCCACGGACCCGCCGCCGACCACCCCGCCGCCGACCGGGGAGCCCGGCACCTGCGCCGCCACCTACCGGACGCTCAACACCTGGCCCGGCGGCTTCCAGGCTGAGGTGACAGTGGCCAACAACTCCACGACGGCCCTGAACGGCTGGACCGTGGGCCTGACCCTGGCCAGTGGTCAGGCCATCAGCAGCCTGTGGAGTGGTGTCAACACGGGCACCACCGGCAGCGTCACCGTCCGGAACGCCCCCTACAACGGCACGGTGGGCCCGAACGCCTCGACCAACTTCGGTTTCACCGCCACCGGCAACGGTGCCACCGCGCCCAGCAACGTCACCTGCACCAGCCCCTGACGGCAGGACGAGGGCCCGGAGCCAACTGGCTCCGGGCCCGCAGGTGACATCCGCCGGCGGCACTCGCCGCCGGTGCCACCGGGTCCCGCCGCCGCCGGCCGGCCGGAGCGTGTATTCGCCCTGGGCGCTCGCTAACGGACCGTACGCGCGTCGTACCGTTGCGGACATGAGCCCGGCCGTCCGACGAATCGCGATCGATGCCCTCATCGCGATCGTCGTCGCGGCCGTCGTGGCGGTGGCGATTCGAGTCGCCGACGAGCCCGGTGCCCGGCCGCCGGACGCGCGCGCCTACGCGATCGGCGCGGTGATCGGGCTCCTGTTGGTCTTTCGGCGCCGCTGGCCGCTGTTGGTGCTGGTCGGCTCGGTCAGCGCGCTGATGATCTACTACGCGCTCGAATACCCGGGCATCCCGCCCGCCCTCCCGCTGGCCGCCGCCCTCTTCTCCGTCGCGGCCGCCGGTCGGTTCACCTGGGCGCTCGTCGTCGCCGGGTTCTTCGTCGTCCTTGAGCTGATCATGCGTTACACGCTGCTCGGCGAGGGCTTCTTCCCCGCTCTCTCGGCCACCGTCGAAGAGGGCTCGCTGCTCGCGGCCGTGGTGCTGCTCGCCGAGACGATCCGCACCCGCCGGATCCGGCTGGCCGAGGCACAACAGCGCCTCGCCGTCATGCGCCAGGAGCGCCAACACGAGGTCGCCCAGGAGCGACTCCGCATCGCCCGCGAGGTCCACGACGTACTCGGTCACACGGTCGCCGCGATCAGTGTGCAGGCGAGCCTCGCCGACGACATCTTCGACAGCAAACCGGCCGAGGCGCGGGCCGCGCTGCGGAGCATCCGGGGCGCGGCCCGCGACGCGATGCACGAGGTCCGCTCGGCGATCGGCATGCTCCGCGACGCTGGCGAGGTGCCCGATCTGGCCCGCGTCTTCGCGGTCGCCGAACAGGCCGGCGTGAAGGTGCGGTCGGGGATTGCCGGCACCCCGCGCCCGATCCCGCCGGAGGTGGCGCTCTCGATCTACCGGATCGTGCAAGAGTCGATCACCAACACGGTCAAACACGCCGGAGCGACGACCGTCGACGTCACCATCACCTACGCGGGTGACGCCGTCACTGTGGAGATCGTCGACGACGGGGTCGGTGCCGCGGCGTACCGGCGGGGGCACGGGGTGGCCGGGATGCGGGAGCGGGCCACTGCCGCTGGCGGATCGCTCGCTGCCGGGCACCGGCCGGAGGGCGGGGGTTTCCGAGTGGCCGCGCGGCTGCCGGTCGAGGTGGAGGAGACGACGTGACGATCCGGATGGTGCTGGCGGACGACCAGACACTCGTGCGAGCCGGCTTCCGGGGCCTGCTCGACCACAGCGACGACCTGGAGGTGGTCGGCGAGGCGTCCAACGGTGCCCAGGCTGTCGAGATGGTCGCCGCGACCCGGCCGGACATCGTGCTGATGGACGTGCGAATGCCGGTGCTCGACGGCGTACGGGCCACGGCCGCGATCGTCGAACGGTTCCCGGCCGTGCGGGTCATCGTTCTGACCACCTTCGAGCTCGACGAGTACGTCTTCGAGGCGCTGCGCGCCGGCGCGAGTGGGTTCCTGCTCAAGGACATCGAGCCCGACGAGCTGCGCCAGGCGGTGCGGGTGGTGGCCGGCGGCGACATGCTGATCTCGCCGCGGGTGACGGGCCGGCTGGTGAGCGCGTTCGTCAGCAAGGTCGCGCCTACGCCGGTCGACGGCGGCCGGCTGGCCGTGTTGACCGACCGCGAACGCGAGGTGATGAGCCTGGTGGCCAGCGGGCTGACGAACGAGGAGATCGGTCGCCGGCTGTCGATGAGCCCCGCCACCGCCCGTACCCACGTCCACCGGGCCATGGTCAAGCTCGGCGTCCGCGACCGCGCGCAACTCGTCGTGCTCGCCTACCAGACCGGGCTCGTCGCACCCGGCAGCTAGCTACGGCCCTTGTGTCGCAGGCGGTGCCGACTACGGCGATCGCCGTACGCACCGGCCGTTCCTCGACGGATGCCGCGTGGTACGCATCCTTCGTACGTTGGCGTCATGTTTGAGGTCGGAGAGAACGCCGACGGGATCCTGGCCGGGGTCCTGTTCCTGATCTGGCTGTCCGCCGCGATCCTCGCCACCCGGCTGGCCTGGCGGCCGACGCCCGAGGCGCTCCGCAGGAGCGCCCGTCGGCTCCTGCGCCTGCTCGTCGTCGCGCTGGTGGTGCTGGTCGTCAAGTGTGTCGCGATCGGGTTGATGCTCGCCGTCGACTGGATCTTCGCCGACAACCGGGTGATCGTGCAGATGCCGCTCCTGCTGCTGCCGATGGCGGCCGTCGTCGTCTGGACCGTGCCGGGCCTGCGCGCCCTGGCCAACCGCGACGACGCACCTGTCGACGCCGAGACGCGCGCCGCCGCCGCCAGTCCCAGGTCCGTCGTGCCGGTCCAGGTGACGGCCGTGGCGACTGTCATCGGCGTCTACTTCGCGTACGTGTCCCGTCCGGTCCCGTCCTACCTCGACGACATCGCGACCCACGCCGCGCCGATCCTCCTGTCGGTGTCGGTGCTGTGGTTCTGGCAGGGGCATCGCCTGCGGGTCGTCACCGCGACCGATCTCGCACGCCGTGGCCGGCGTGCCAGCGCCCTGCGCGCCACCGCGCAGGCCGCCGTCGCGGTGCTCGTCGTCGCGGCTGGCATCACCTACGTGGCCCGGAGCAGCAGGTTGCCCGACCGGATGTCCATGACGTCCCACGACAACGTCGACTACGGCGGCGGCCCTTCGATCGGCCACGGTGGTCACGGCGGGGTCTCCGTGGACGACCTGCGTGGGCCGCGGACCGACAAGCCCGACAAGGCCTTCACCCTGACCGCGAAGAACGCCACGGTACGTCTTTCGTCCGGCACCGAGATCAAGGCGCTGACGTACAACGGGCAGTCGCCCGGGCCGGAGCTGCGGGTCCGCGAGGGCGACCTCGTCGAGGTGACGCTGCACAACGAAGTTCCCGACGAGAACGTGACCATCCACTGGCACGGTCTCGACGTGCCCAACGGTGAGGACGGTGTGGCCGGCGCGACGCAGAACGCGGTGGAGCCGGGCGGCACCTTCACCTACCGGTTCCTCGCCGAGCAGGTCGGCACCTTCTGGTACCACACCCACCAGAACCCGCTGGAGGCGATCCGGCGGGGCCTGTTCGGCGCGCTGATCGTCGAGCCGCGCGACGGCCCACCACCCGGCGAGCGGGACTTCGTCGTGCAGGCCCACGAGTGGCGTACGCCGGATGACAACATCGTCTCGTTCGGCACCAACGACACGCTGCAACGCCAGGAGGTCGCCCCGGGCACGCCGGTGCGGCTGCGCCTGGTCAACACCGACAACAACCCGTCCACCGACAGTCGTTCGCGGTCCCTGACGGTCAACGGCGCGCCGGTGCGGGTGGCGGCGATCGACGGGGTCGACGTCAACGGCCCGACTCCGCTGACCGACCCGCGGTTCGGGTTGGCGGCCGGTGGACGCTACGACGTCACGTTCACGATGCCGGCGGAACCGGTGCGCCTGACCGACCTCGCCAACCGCGACGCCGGGCTGGTCCTGGCACCACCGGGTGACACCTCGACGCCGAAGATCGTCGACGACGGCGACCAGTTCGATCCGCTCTCGTACGGATCCGGCGGCTCCCGGCCCTTCGACGCCGGCTCGTCGTACGACCGCGCGTTCACCCAACTTCTCGACGACCGTCTGTCCTTCTACAACGGCGGCCTCCACCTGGTGCCGATCATCAACGGGCACAGCTTCCCCAGGACGCCGACGCTGATGGTCCGGATGGGCGACGTGGTCAAGGTGCGGATCGTCAACCGCAGCCACCAGAACCATCCGATGCATCTGCACGGCCACCACGCGTTGGTGCTGTCGCGCAACGGGGTCCGGGCGACCGGGTCGCCGTGGTGGATCGACAGCCTCGACGTGATCCCCGGTGAGATCTACGAGATCGGCTTCGAGGCGGACAACCCGGGGCTCTGGATGGACCACTGCCACAACCTCGACCACGCGGCGAACGGCATGGTGATGCACCTCGCCTACGAGGGCGTGACGTCCCCCTATGAGCTGGGGCGCGGCACTCCCAACCAGCCCGAGTAGGCGGGACTGACGAGCCCTTCTCCACCGGCCGCTTCGGGCACAGCCAGCCGCGGTGGCCCGGTGTAGAGCACGGGAGCCGTTGAACGGGACTCCAACGGTCCTCGATGCTGTTGGGGGAGGGCGCGAACATGACTGGCAACTTCAGCGATTTCAAGGTGGCGGATCTGTCGCTGGCGGCCTTCGGGCGTAGGGAGATTGAGCTAGCCGAGCATGAGATGCCGGGTCTGATGTCGATCCGGAGGGAGAACGCCTCGCGGCAGCCGTTGAAGGGCGCGCGGATCACGGGCTCGTTGCACATGACGATTCAGACGGCGGTGTTGATCGAGACACTGGTGGCGCTCGGCGCGCAGGTCCGGTGGGCGTCCTGCAACATCTTCTCCACCCAGGACCACGCGGCGGCGGCGATCGTGGTCGGCCCGACCGGCACCCCCGAAGCCCCGGCGGGCGTCCCGGTCTACGCCTGGAAGGGCGAGTCCCTCGACGAGTACTGGTGGTGCACCCAGCAGGTGCTGCTCTGGCCGGACGGGCAGGGCCCGAACATGATCCTCGACGATGGTGGTGACGCCACGCTGCTGGTGCACAAGGGCGCCGAGTTCGAGGCGATCGGAGCGGTGCCGTCGCCGGAGAGCGCCGACTCGGAGGAGTACGAGGTCATCCTCGGCGTCCTGACCCGGTCGCTGCGGGAGGACGATCGCCGCTGGACGCGGGTCGCCGCCGGGATCAAGGGGGTCACCGAGGAGACCACCACCGGCGTGCACCGGCTGTACGAGATGCAGCAGGCGGGAAACCTGCTGTTCCCGGCGATCAACGTGAACGACTCGGTGACCAAGAGCAAGTTCGACAACAAGTACGGCTGCCGGCACTCGTTGATTGACGGGATCAACCGGGCCACCGACGTGCTGATCGGCGGGAAGGTCGCCGTCGTGTTCGGCTACGGCGACGTCGGCAAGGGCTGCGCCGAGAGTCTGCGCGGTCAGGGGGCGCGGGTCATCGTGACCGAGGTGGATCCGATCTGTGCCCTCCAGGCGGCGATGGACGGCTACCAGGTCGCGACCATCGACGACGTTGTCGAGACAGCGGACATCTTCGTGACCGCGACGGGCTGCTTCAGTGTGATTGCCAACGAGCACATGGCGCGGATGAAGCACCAGGCGATCGTGGGCAACATCGGCCACTTCGACAACGAGATCGACATGGCAGGTCTCGCGAACCGCGGGGACGTCGAGCGGATCACGGTGAAGCCGCAGGTGGATGAGTGGCGGTTCGCGGACGGCCACTCGATCATCGTGCTGTCGGAGGGTCGGCTGTTGAACCTGGGCAACGCCACCGGGCATCCGAGCTTCGTGATGTCGAACAGCTTCGCCAACCAGACCATCGCGCAGATCGAGCTGTTCACCAGCACCGACCAGTACCCGGTGGGTGTGCACACCCTCCCCAAACACCTGGACGAGAAGGTCGCCCGACTCCACCTCGCCGCGCTGGGTGTCCGCCTCACCGAACTGACCAAGGGACAAGCCAACTACCTCGGCGTCCCGGTCGAGGGGCCTTACAAGCCAGACCACTACCGTTACTGAAAGGGCCCGCCCCGCATGATCGCCGTATCTGGCTCGATCGCGACCGACCATTTGATGCGCTTCCCGGGGCGGTTCGCCGAGCAACTCATCGCCGGCAGACTCGACACCGTCTCGCTCTCGTTCCTCGTCGACGACCTCGTCGTCCGACGCGGCGGGGTCGCGGCCAACATCGCCTTCGGGCTCGCCCAACTCGGGCACCGGCCGGTGCTGCTCGGCGCGGTCGGTGGCGACTTCGGCGACTACCGCAGCTGGTTGGAGCGGCACGGCGTCGACTGCTCGGAGGTGCAGGTCAGCTCCACCGCACACACCGCCCGCTTCATCTGCACCACCGACACCGACCTCTGCCAGATCGCGTCGTTCTATCCCGGCGCGATGGGCGAGCCCGACCGGATCAGCCTCGACGGTGTCGCCGCGCGGGCTGATGGCCTCGGGCTCGTCATCGTCGCCGCGGAGAACCCGGACACGATGCTCGCCCGCGCTGCCGAATGCCGTCGACTGGGCCTGCCCTTCGCCGCCGACCCGTCACAGCAACTGGCCCGGATGCCGTCGGCCGACATCGAGGCGATGATCAACGGCGCGCGTTACCTGTTGACGAACGAGTACGAGGCGGCGCTGCTGGAGTCGAAGACCGGGCTGAGCGAAGACGACATCCTGCGCCGCGTCGGCGTACGGGTGGTGACCCTGGGCGCCAACGGGGTACGGATCACCGGCCAGGACGGCGACTTCCTGGTGCCGGCGGCGCAGGTCGGCGGCATCGTCGACCCGACCGGTGTCGGCGACGGCTTCCGGGCCGGTTTCTTCGCAGCGCTCGCCGCCGACCTGCCCATCGAGCGCGCGGCGCAGGTGGGCTGCGTCCTGGCGGCGCACGTGTTGGAGGTCGAGGGACCGCAGGAATACTCGGTCGACGCCGACGCTTTCGAGCGCCGCATCGCCGACTCCTACGGCCCCGACGTCGCGGTCGACGTGCGCGCGTTGGGGCTGGCCCGGGTGCGCTGGATCAGCACGACGCAGGCCAGCACCACCACCGCCGCCGCGACCGAGGCGGGTGTGACGGTCTCGCCGAGCAGCAGCGCCGACCAGATCAGGGTCAGTACGGGCTGGGCCAGTTGAATCTGGCCGACCTTGGCGATGCCACCCCGGGCGAGACCCGCGTACCAGGCGAAGAAGCCGAGGAACATCGAGACGACGGTGAGGTAGCCGAACGCCGACCAGACGACGGCGTCCGCCTGTGGGGGATGGACGACGGCCGCCACGGCGGTGATGGGCGCTGTGGCAGGCAGGGAGAGCAGCAACGCCCAGCAGATCGTCCGGGCGCCGCCGAGCTCGCGGGCGAGCACCCCGCCCTCGGCGTACCCGAGGCCGCAGAGCACGACCGCCGCCAGCAGGAACAGGTCGGCGAGGGACAGGGCGCCGTGCACCGCGCCGCTGGCGGCGAGGAACGTGAGCACCGACAGCAGTCCAGCGACAGTGGCGATCCAGAACAACGGTGGCGGGCGCTCGTTCGACCGCAGCACCGCGAAGACGGCCGTCATGGCGGGCAGCACTGTGATGACCACCGCGCCGTGCGCGGAGGTCTGCGTGGTGAGCGCGAGCGACGTGAACAGTGGAAAGCCGACGACGACACCGAGCGCGACGATCGAGAGCCGCTGCCACTGGCCCCGGGTGGGTCGCGGCGCACCGGTGAATCGCAGGTACGCGTACGCCAGCAGCGCCGCGCCGACCGCCCGGCCGAAGGCGACGAACCACGGGTCGAGATCCTGCACCGCGACGCGGGTGGCCGGCAGCGACATGCTGAAGGCCAGCACCCCCAGCGCGCCGAGGGCGAGGCCGGCGCCGCGTCCCGCTGTTATCGTCGCCGGGGCAGTAGCGCTACTCTGTGCTGTCATGGGCAACGGTAACGCTGTTGATTCTGTTGTTCAAGATCTGCGGAGACTGGTGGACGCGGCGGCACCCGGCACGCGTCTGCCCTCGGTGCGCGAGCTGACCGCCCGCCACCACGCCTCCCCGGTGACGGTGGCGGCGGCGATCCGGCAGCTCGTTGCGGAGGGCCTGATCGAGACCCGATCGGGCCGGGGCACCTTTGTGGCCAGTCGGCTGGCCCAGCGGAGCGCACCCGACCTGTCATGGCAGACGGTGGCGCTCGGCCCCCGCCGGCCGGGCGAGGAGGAGATGCAGGCGTTACTCGCGTTACCGCCTGCAGGTGCGATTTCGCTGTCCGGTGGTTATCTGGAGCCGGACCTTCAGCCCGCCGGTCCGCTCGGCGCGGCGTTGGCCCGCGCGGCCCGCCAGCCGTCCTGCTGGGAGCGCGGGCCGGCCGAGGGGCGCGCGGATCTGCGCGCGTGGTTCGCCCGCGAGGCCGGCACGGGGCTGCGCCCCGACGACATGGTGATCTGCCCCGGCGGGCAGGCCGCGCTCTCCTCGACGCTGCGCGCGCTGACCACGCCCGGCGACACCCTGCTCGTGGAGTCCCCGACCTACCTGGGCGCGCTGGCCACCGCCCGCGCAGCGGGGCTGCGGCTGGTACCCGTACCGGCCGACGTCGACGGCGTGCGGCCCGACCAGCTCGCCGTCGCGTTCGCCCGTACCGGCGCCCGGCTGTTCTACTGTCAGCCGCTCTACGCCAACCCGCACGGCGCGACGCTCGCCGTCCAGCGCCGAGCAGCGGTCGCCGCCGCGGTTCGCGACGCCGGGGCGTTCCTGATCGAGGACGACTACGCCCGCGACCTGGCCATCGACGGCGAGCCGCCGCCGCCACTGGCCGCCGACGACCCGGACGGGCACGTCATCTACCTACGCTCGCTGACCAAATCCGCCGCACCCGGTCTCCGGGTCGCCGCGATCGGTGCGCGCGGCCCGGCCGGCACCCGACTGCGGGCTGCCCGGCTGCTCGACGACTTCTTCGTCGCCGGCCCGCTGCAGCAGGCCACGCTGGAGTTCGTCACCGCACCTGCCTGGACCCGGCATCGCCGTACCCTGCGAAACGAGCTGCGCTCCCGGCGCGAGGCGCTGCTGTCCGCGCTGGCGCGGCACCTGCCGTCGCTGACCCCGCAGGGCGTTCCCCGCGGCGGGCTGCACCTGTGGGTCCGGCTGCCCGACGGCACTGACGACGTGGCGTTGGCCGCCGCCGCTGCCGCCACGGGCGTGATCGTCTTCCCCGGCCGGCCCTGGTATGCGGCCGAGGCGCCAGCGCCGCACCTACGTCTCACCTACGCAGCGGCCCCGGCGGAGTTGATGGACGAAGCGGTCCGTCGACTCGCTGTCGCACTCGGCCGCCCATAGCGCCAGGCGGGATCGCGACCCTGAATCGTGTAGCCCGCGAGCGGTCGTCGAGGCCGACGGTGGTGGCTGCTGTGACACCCGAACCTCTGCACCCATCTCATCGACGACCGTTCACATCTTGGCAGTGGTGCGCGCCTCCGCTAACGTCCATGGGAACGCTCCCATTAACTTAGACACATCTATGTGATCTGGAGGCAACACGTCGTGGCCATCCTCTCCTCGCTCCGCCGCAGATCGGCGGCCATCAGCGTGGCGGCCGTCGCGGGCGCCACCGCCGTCGGCGTCTGTCTCGCCGTCAGCAGTGCCTCCGCCGGCACGCTGTCCGGGTCGCTCTACCGCGACCCGAGTTCGGCCGTCGTCCGGTGGGTCGCCGCCAACCCCGGCGACTCGCGTACGGCAGTCATCCGCGACAAGATCGCGAGTCAGCCGCAGGCCCGCTGGTTCGCCAACTTCAACCCGTCGACTGTGCAGTCCGAGGTCTCCGGGTTCATCGGGGCGGCCAACGCGGCGCAGCAGATCCCGGTGCTGGCCGTCTACGAGATCACCAACCGGGACTGCGGCGGGGCCAGCGCCGGTGGGGCGCCGGACCTCAACCAGTACCAGACGTGGGTGTCCAACTTCTCCCGAGGACTGGGCAACCAGACCGTCATCATCATCCTGGAGACCGACTCACTCGCCCTGCTGACGTGCCTGAGCAGCGCCGAGATCAGCGCACGCAACGCGGCGATCTCGACGGCCACCCGGACCATCAAGTCGGGCAACCCCAACGCCAAGGTGTACCTCGACGGCGGCCACTCCACCTGGAACAGCGCGGGCGAGACGGCCAACCGGCTCCGGGCAGCCGGCGTGCAGTACGCCGACGGCTTCTTCACCAACGTGTCGAACTACAACTCCACCTCCAGCGAGGCGAACTTCGGTCGGGCGGTCATCTCCGCCCTCAACGGCATGGGAATCT
This sequence comes from Micromonospora sp. NPDC005171, assembly GCF_040608575.1. Taxonomy (NCBI): domain Bacteria; kingdom Bacillati; phylum Actinomycetota; class Actinomycetes; order Micromonosporales; family Micromonosporaceae; genus Micromonospora; species Micromonospora sp. NPDC005171. The sequence continues at coordinate 35,622 of NZ_JBEXIM010000032.1, forward strand.
CGGGCAAGCGCCAGGTCATCGACACCAGCCGTAACGGGGGCGCCAGTGGGGACTGGTGCGGCGACGACAACACCGACCGGCGCATCGGGCAGTACCCGACGACCAACACCGGCGACGGCAACATCGACGCGTACCTGTGGGTGAAGCCGCCGGGGGAGGCGGACGGCTGCCGCTACACGGCCGGTTCGTTCCAGCCCGACCTGGCCTTCAGCCTGGCCAACGGCGCTCCGAACCCGCCCACCACCACCCCGCCGACGACGCCGCCGACGACGACCACCCCCCCGACCACGACCCCGCCGACGACCACGCCGCCGACCACCCCTCCACCGAACTCCTCGCCGCCGGCCGGTGACGGCTGCTACGCGTCGTTCACTGTCAACCAGTGGGCCGAGGGCTTCACCGCGAGCGTGACGGTCACCGCCGGCAAGTCGGACATCAACGGCTGGAACGTGACCATCCAGCTGCCCAACGGCGCGGTCACCAGCACCTGGAACGCCCAGGTCAGCGGCACCAGCGGCACCGTAGGGTTCGTCAACATGAGCTACAACGGACGGGTCCTCGGCCGGCAGTCGACCAACTTCGGCTTCCAGGGCACCGGCACCGGCCCGAGCGGCGTTCTGGCCGACTGCGTGACGCGCTGACCCCACCCGATGCGGCGGCCCGGCGCGGAGCATCACTCTCCGCGTCGGGCCGTTCCCGTCCTGCGGTACGGGCCAGGGCTCAAGCGTGAGCTGCGGAACGTCCGGCCGCTTGCAGGTCGGGAAGACCACGGTCAGTTCCGTCGTCTCTCCTTCTCTTGCGGGACACCTCGTGGAAGGCGAGCAACGCGATCGCCACGGCGGTCAGCAGGCCGCCGAACAACGGGATGACGCGCACCCCCGCCGTCGCCAGCAAACCCGCGCCGATGAACGAGCCGGCCGCCAGGCCGAAGTTGAACGCGACGCTGAGGCTGGCCGACGCCATGTCGGTGGTCGACGGGGCCACCTGCATGACGCGGTGCTGGATTCCAGCGATCAGCGAGCTGAACGACATCCCTGCCACGGCGAGCAACGGGATCGTCAACGCCTTGCTCGTGCCAACCCCATAGAGGCCGAGCATTGCAGCGGTAAGGAGCCCGAGCAGAACCAGCACGACACTGAGCGGATAGCGATCCAGCACCCGGCCGACCGCCCAGGTGCCGGCGACACCGAACGAGCCCTGGACGAAGAGCAGCAGACCGAGAGATGCGGCGGCGAACCCACTGACGTCGAGGAGGAAGACGGTCATGTAGGTGAACGCGCCCATGGCGCCGGTGACCGCGAGGATGGTGGCGACGAGAAGCACGACGAAGCGGTGTCGATCCGGCATCGGCCCGATGGCGCCCGCACTCTCCTGCGGTGTGACGCTCGGCAGGAGCAGGACGACAGCGATGCAGGTGACGAAGCCGAAAACGGCCATCGCGACGAAGGCGGCCCGCCACCCGGCCTGCCCGCCCAACCACGTGCTCAGCGGCACGCCGAGGACCGGGCCGAGAGCGTTGCCGATCGACAGTCGAGCCACGATGCGGCCTCGGATGGTCGCGGGGAACATCGAGATCGCTACCGGGAACACCACCGCCCAGAAGACACCGTTGGTGGTCGCCGACACCAGCCGCGCGGCGAGCAACACCTCGTAGGAGGTTGCGAAGGCCGACACCGCCGTCGCCGCGGCGAACACACCGAGGGCGCCAGCGAGTAGCGGGCGCCGGGGCACTCGCCGAGTAACCCGGGTCAGCGGGAGCGCCACAATCATGACCACCACGGCGTACCCGGTCACCAGCAGACCGGCCTCGGACCTGGAACGTCCCAGGTCTGGCGCGATGAGCGTGAGCAACCCGATCGGAAGCACCTCGGTGGTGACGTAACAGAAAGTGGCCGCGGACAAGGCGGCGAGGGCATAGACCGCGCGTCGTTGGTGCGTCATGGCTACCTCCCAGATCCTCGACGAGGTGTAGCGAGCAGCAGCCACGCACGAGGTGTTGTGATTCCGTCTAACTGGGCTACGACGGTAGCATAGGTGGCTGTCCATCCCTCGCTGCAAAGCCGCATCCGCCTGACCGTCGGGGTGCGGGGCTGCACAGTGGAGGCGAGTTCCACCCTCGGCGGATGTCATCCTGGTCGCTTGGCAGGAATCTGGCACGAGACGTGCGGATCGACCGCGCGTCGGAGGTGGGCGCGACGAGCCCTGGGCATAACCTCCTTCGATGGTTTAGGTGGTAGCCTTGCCGGCATGCCACTCGACGTGTGTCAGCTACCGATGGTCGGCGGGCACCCGGCGCTCGATCTGATCAACACACACGAGCGAGGGGGCGAGTCGCCGCACGACTTCCTGTCCGACAGTTCCGCGTTGCTGCGCTGGTCGATCCAGGTGGGCGTGATCAGCGACGCGGAGGCCGACCAGGTGGGCCGGGCGTGGCGCGACGAGCCTTCGGCGGCGCACGCGGGACTGGCCGCCGTGCGGGACATCCGTGAAGGCCTCCATCGTGTGCTGCTCGCGGCGATCACCGACCCGGACGGTGGTACGGCGGGCGACCCCATCGCGGCCGGTGCCGCGCTGGTCGCCCTGCATCAGCGCTGGTCCGGCGCGGCCGCCCGAGCACGATTCGTGCTCGACCCGTCCCGGGTGCGGTTGGTCTACGGCACGATGCCGGCCATGGTGGTGCCCGATCGGATCACCGAGGCCGCCCTCGACGTCATGCTGACGTCCGACCTGACCCGGGTGCGCCGCTGCCCGGTGCGCGAAGGTGGCTGTGGCTGGCTGTTCCTCGATCAAAGCCGCAACGGTTCCCGCCGCTGGTGTCGCATGGCCGACTGCGGGAATGCGGTAAAGGCACGACGGCTCACCGAACGCCGCCGCGCCGCCCGGCCCTCCAGTGCGTAGGCGCTCGACGCTGGTCATCGAATATGTGCGCGCCGGGTGCTCTCCAATCGGTGCCAACCTGGTTCGGTCGGCGACTCAGCCAGTGCGGGACGAGCAGGATGGCCTCCGTCGCAACGGGCTGGTACGACCTCGGCGTATGCGAGCCGATTTCGGCTCGCATACGTTGGTCCTCCCGTAGAACTTTTTGATGGTTGCACCGCCCCCTTTGGTCATTCGGGATACGTCTTTTCCCGTGGGCGGTGCGGCAATCGTGGTACGACTGCTTCAGCGACAAGCCGACGAAGCAGGCGGGCGGGTGACGACGAATAGGGTGGCCAACCTGCTGCGCAGGCGTGAGAGTCCGCAGCGGCCGACGTTTCTGGAACTGTTCTTCGATCTCGTCTTCGTCTTCGCGCTCACCCGGATCGTGCACGAGTTGGTGTCGGACTACACCAGGGGCCACGTCGCGGAGAGGTTGACCACTTCCCTCGCCGAGAATGGCGAGACTCTGCTGCTGTTCCTGGCTGTCTGGTGGATCTGGACCCAGACGGCATGGGTGACGAGCAGATTCGATCCGTTTCAGCCGGCAATCCAGTTCGTTGTCATCACGACGATGTATGGGAGCCTGTTGCTGGCGGTCGCGATTTCGGGGGCTCTCGCCGAGACTGGCCTGCTCTTCGCGAGCACCTACGTCGCGATCCAGGTGGGCCGCACTCTCTTTTTCGCGCTCATTTTGCGGGGTCACAACCTTCGCCGCGTCAACATGCTGGCGCTCGTCTGGTTCGGCGCGTCTGCCGTGCCGTGGTTCATCGGAGCCTTCGCACCCGAGGTGACGCGTAATTCACTGTGGACGCTCGCCCTCGCGATCGACTACCTGGGGGCCAGACTCGGCTGGCCGGTCCCGGGGATGGGTCGCTCACAGGTGTCCCCGTGGTCCGGCGCGGGCGAACACCTGGCCGAACGCTACTGGCAGCTCGTCATCGTCGCGCTTGGTGAGACGATCCTGACCTCCGGGTCGAGCCTTCTACGCGGTCCTATCGTGGCTGAACGAACATTGGCCCTTACCGTGTCGTTCCTCATCACGGTGTTGCTGTGGCGGATCTACTTCTACCGAGCCGGTCAGATCCTGGGCGAGGCCATAGCGGCATCCGCCGACCCCGGACGGGTCGGTCGGTTGGCCGAATTCTCACACCTGCTCATGGTGGCCGGCATCCTTGCCACCTCAGCCGGTTCCGAACTCGCCCTCATGGATCCCACCGGAGACGCCAAACCCGCCTGGGTCGGGGCCATCCTCGGCGGGCCCGCGCTCTTTCTCGCCGGGCGCTCAGTATTCGAGTACGTGGCCTTCGCCCGGGTGTCCCGGCCACGGCCGATCGGCATCCTCGTCCTCGCGGCCCTGGCCCCGGTGACGGTCGGCCTGCCGCCACTCGGGGTCGCTGTAGCAGCTGTCGCCGTCCTGCTCGGCGTCGCCGTCTCGGACACGATCCGCGCTCACGGACGTCCCCTGGAGGAGGCTTCGCCGCCACGCTGACGTGTGCCGTTGCCTCTGCAAGTCGGCTGGTCTTCCCTCTATTGATCCTGGTGATGTGGTCGCTGTGTGGCCTCCAGCGGAAGCCGATCCGGGTCAATCCGTGCCGCCCAGGTCAACTGGGGTCGACGATGACGGTCGCAGCGCTGTGCGGTGTGATCCGCGTGTGGTCATCGGCCCACACCGCCGGGAAGCCCCCCAAGCGGGGCCGCTTCACCGTGGCGTGGCAGCAACCGGTGCCGGCTCTGCCGGGCCGGTCGGCAGCACCACCATCGTGCGCAGTGGCGATAGAAAGATCGGAACCCAGGCGACGGCCATGCCGACGGTGCCGCACCAGAGCGCGGCGCGCAGCGACACGTACTCCCCGACGAAACCGGCCAGCACCGAACCGATCGGCAGCGCCCCGGAAAGCACGAAACGCATGGTGGCGTTCATCCGGCCCAGCATCCGGTCCGGGGTGATGGTCTGCCGGAAGCTGACCAGCAGTACGTTGTCGATCGACGCCTTCGCCATCATCAACAGGTAGGCCACGGCGGCGGCCCACAGCCAGACGCCCCGGTCGGCGAAGGGCAGCAGCAGGTAGATCGGCGCCACGGTCGTCGCGGCGACTATGAGGGTCCGCCCGTAGCCGAAGCGCAGCGCGAGTCGCCGGGCGGCCATCGTGCCCAGGACCGCGCCCACCCCGCCCACGGCGAAGAAGACGCCGACCAGTCCCTCTTGCAACCGCAGCTCCCGGACGATCAGCAGCGGAACGATGACGACGATGACCGTGGAGGCCAGGTTCACCAGAGCCCCCGATGCCGCGACGGCACGCAGGGCGGGCTGTCCGGCGACGTAACGCAGGCCCTCACCGATCTCCCGCCACAGATGCCGGGGCCCGTCGGGTACGGCAGGTGCCGGCTCCGGGCGGCGGATCAGGCACAGGCAGAGAAACGACCACAGGTACGTGACCGCGTCGACGGCGATGGCCACCGGCGCCGTCAATGCCTGGACGAGCGCGCCGCCGGCCCCTCGGCCGACGATCCGGGAGACCGCCTCGGTGCCGGCGAGTCGGGCGTTACCGGCCACCAGGTGCTCGCGTCCGACGACCGCCGGCAGATAGCTCTGCGCTGCCACGTCCGAGAAGACCCGGCCCGCGCCCACCAGGAAGGCGACGACGAACAGTTGGGTCATCGTGAGGATTCCCCACCACCACGCCAGCGGCACCCAGGCCAGCAGCAGGAACCGAACGAGGTCGGCGGCGAGCAGAACGGGACGCCGACGCATCCGGTCGACCCACACACCGGCGGGCAGGCCGATCAACAGGAACGCCGCCGTGGTGGCGGCGTTCAGCAGGCCCACCTGCTCCGGGCCGGCCTGCAGGGCCACGATCGCCGCCAGGGGGAAGGCGATGTAGCTGATCTCGCTGCCGACTCGACTCACCGCCGTGCTCGCGAAGAGCAGTTCGAAGTCTCGATTCGCCATGCGGAGAGCATGGTGCGACAGCGCGACCAGCTCGATAGATTTAGACCAGGCTAAATTCCAGGAGGGTGATGCTCACCATCGGGTTCTCGGCGTACGACCTCGCGGTGATGCGGTTCGCGTTCTCACCGATGCAGGAGATCGTCGCCAGCGTCCGTGTGCTCAAGGATCCAGCGGCGCACGCCCTGCACGTGCCGTGGGTCAAACAGGTGGCACCCCGGGTGGCCGCGGCAGCTGGCGCCTTCGACCTGCTGTTCGCCCTGGTGCCGGTGCCGAGCTGGTACATCCCCGACTTCGTCACACCACCCCCGACGACGCCGGTACCCGATCTGCAGACCGAGCTGGCGGATCTCCGCCGCATCGCACCGCAACGGGTGCGCACGGACCTGGACCGGTTGGCGACACTGCGGGACCCGGCGCGGCGGAGCGCACCCGCCGGGTGGGACGACGCCCAGGCGCGCATTGACGATGCCGAGCTGCACGCCATGTGGACCGACCCGGCGGCGGGGCTGGATCGCCTCGCCCGGCAGATGAACGACTACTGGAGGCTGGCCGTCAGCGAGTACTGGCCGCGGCTGCGTAGCCTGCTGGAAGCCGACGTGGTGCACCGTGCCCGCCGCCTGGCCGACGGCGGCCCCACGAGCCTCTTCGCCGACCTGGCGCCATCCGTGAGCTGGCAGGACGACCAGCTCACGATCGTCCATCCACGCTTCGTCGGTCACCGCCAACTGGACGGCGAGGGCCTGCTGCTCGTCCCGTCGGCGTTCGTCTGGCCGACCGTCTTCTCCAGCACGATGCCACCCTGGCAACCGACCCTGACCTACCCCGCCCGCGGCGTGGCGACACTGTGGGAGAAGCAGACCACTGCGGCCGCCCCAGCGCTGGAACGGGTGATCGGGCGCTCGCGCACCCGGCTGCTGCTGGAGCTGGACGCACCAGCCTCCACCACGGAACTGGCCTACCGCACCGGACTGACGCCGGGAGCCGTCTCGCAACACCTGGGTCTGATGCGGTCGGCCGGCCTGGTGGGTGCGTCGCGCAGCGGCCGGCTGGTGCTGTACTTCAGGACCGACGCGAGCGACATGCTGCTGAATCAGGTTCGTGACTGACGCCGCCCGACCAACAGATCACTCTTGGTGATCGAATGTGCACAGTGCACCCGGGCCCGGTGATCCACGTACGACAGTGCGGGTCGATCCGGGTTCACCGAGGTCGCCCAAGGCGCGCACGTTCGCGCAACCCACTCCCCGTGGTCCTTTTCACCCAACCTCCGTTCGCGGCGACCTAACGCTGTGTTTGAACTGGCCGACGAGTTAAGTGTTGCTCCACCCCATCATTAAGCGGTGCTGACGGTGGGGACCTTGCTGATCGAACTAATAGACGGTTAACGTTGACCCAGCGTCGATCGGGCCGGTGAAAATCGCCCGGATCGGTGAGAGTAGCGAAACGGGGGAAGGATCTCGCTCTTGGACTCTGTGGAACCGCTGCGCCCTGCCGCGAAGCGGAACTCCTGATAGGTGCACCCACCCGAACTCCCTGCCCACGTGGGTTAGAGGGGTTCGGAGAGGTTGTTGCGTGCGCTTCGAACCAGCGAATGTGGCGCATCGGCGTCTGGCCTCTTATTGCGTGGCACCGCGTCTACCCGTGTGATAACCGCAACCGCAACCGCAACCGCATCTCGCGATATCGCGTCGGTTGCATGGACAACCATGCCCAGAAACAGTTAGGGGAAACGCAGAATGAATGCTCGTGAGATGACCATCGGGGGCCGTCGGGTCGCTGACGACACGGAGGCCTACGTCATTGCCGAGATCGGGCACAATCACGAGGGCAGCCTGGAGCGGGCCGAGGAACTCTTCCGGCAGGCGGCCGCCGCCGGGGCGCACGCCGCGAAGCTGCAGAAGCGGGACAACCGCAAGGTCTTCACCCAGGACATGTACGACCAGCCGTACCTCGGGCGTAACAGCTACGGGCCAACGTACGGTGCGCACCGAGAGGCCCTCGAGTTTGGCCGCGCCGAGTACGAGCACCTGGCCCAGCTCGCCGCCGATCTCGGCATCCACTTCTTCGCGACAGCCTTCGACACCGCAAGCGTCGACTTCCTGATGGACCTCGACCTCCCGGCGATCAAGATCGCATCGGGGGATCTGACCAACACGCCGCTGCTCAGCTACGCGGCCAAGGCGGGCAAGCCGATGATCATCAGCACCGGCGGCGCCAGCCTCGAGGAGGTCCGTCTGGCTTGTCGCACGATCCTGCCGATCAACGATCAGCTCGCGGTGCTGCAGTGCACGGCCGTCTACCCGGCCCCGCCTGAGATGCTCCACCTCAACGTCATCCAGGCGTTCCGCCGGGAGTTCCCGTCGGTCGTCATCGGCTTCTCCGGCCACGACCAGGGGCCCGACCTGAGCTCGGTGAGCTACGGCCTCGGCGCCCGGGTGATCGAGAAGCACTTCACCCTCGACCAGACCCGGCCGGGCAGCGACCACCACTTCTCCCTCTCGCCCGCCGAGCTGTCGACGCTGGTCACCGCCTTGAACCGGGCGCACCGGGCGCTCGGTTCCGAGGTCAAGACTCCGCTGGTCGAGGAGGCACCGGCGCTGTTCAAGATGGGCAAGAAAGTGGTGGCCGCGTACGACCTGCCGGCCGGGCACGTGCTGCGCGAGAGTGACCTCGCGTTCAAGTCGCCCGGTGACGGGCTCAAGCCGTACCGGCTCAACGAACTCATCGGCCGATCCCTGCGGCAGCCCGTCGCGGTGGACGAGCCTCTGTCGCCGGAGCTGACCATCCTGGCCGAGTCCATTCATGCTTCCTGATCTCACCGGCGAGATCGCGATGGTGACCGGGGTCCGTGGCCGGCTCGGCCCGGTCTGGATCTCGGCCCTCATCGCGGCCGGCGCCACGGTCGTCGGCCTGGACCTCAAGGTTGACGACGCGACGGGGCTGCACGGCGTCGCCGACACCGACATCGACCGGTTGATCCTGATGGAGGTGGACGTCACTGACGCTGCCAGTGTCCGGTCGGCGGTGCGACGGTGCCTCGACGGTGTGGGCGTTCCGTCGGTGCTCGTGAACAGTGCCGGCCTCGACGCACCGCCCGGGAGCAACGGCCGGAACTGGCACTTCGGCGATATTCCCGACGCGGTGTCCGGCGCGGTCCTCGACGTCAACTCGCTGGGCGTGCTGCGCATGTGCCAGGCGGTCGGACCGCTGATGGCCGAGCGGGGCAGCGGATCGATCGTCAACATCGGATCGCTCTACGGCTCGGTCGCGCCCGATCCCCGCATGTACGACCACCTGCCCGGCGACCCGCCCTTCCTCAAGCCGCCGGCCTACGGCATGTCCAAGGCGGCGGTGGCCGCCCTGACCCGTTACCTCGCGGTGCTCTGGGGCCCGCACGGGGTTCGCGTCAACACGTTGTCTCCCGGTGGCGTCCTGGGTGGGCAGGACCAGCAGTTCCAGGACAAGTTCGTCGTTCGGGTGCCGATGCGTCGCATGGCGACCGCCGCGGACCTCACCGGTCCGCTGCTGTTCCTCAGCTCCGCCCAGAGCCGGTACGTCACCGGCACCGAGCTGCTCGTCGACGGCGGGTTCGTCTGCCGCTGAGCCAACCAACCCCAACCGTGGAGGATTAATGGACGACCAGCTCTCCTGGGTGAGCCAGGCGGAGTTCACCCGTGCACTGGCCGGTGTCGACGACCGCCACGACCGCGCCCGACTGTTCGCGACCCTGTCCCGAATCAACACCCTGTACGCCGTGGCGCGAGCCGGTTCCGGCCACCTCGGGTCGAGCTTCAGCGCGGCCGACGTCGTGAGCTGGCTGCTGCTGAACCATCTGCGCCGGCCGTTCGACAGCGACGGCGACGTGTACTTCTCGTCCAAGGGCCACGACGCACCCGGGCTCTACGCATCGTTGATCGGCCTCGGTGCCCTGCCCGAAGAGCAACTGCATCGGCTGCGCCGACTCGACGGACTGCCCGGCCACCCGGATGTCGGCACGCCGCACATGGCCGCGAACACCGGCTCGCTCGGCATGGGCATCTCCAAGGCCAAGGGCATGATCGTCGCCGACCGGCTGCGGGGCGAGCGACGCCGCTACGTCGTGCTGACCGGCGACGGTGAGCTGCAGGAGGGCCAGATCTGGGAATCGCTGGCCGGAGCCGTGCATCGCGCCATGGGCGAGCTGACCGTCGTGGTGGATCACAACAAGATCCAGTCGGACACCTGGGTGCGTGACGTCAACGACCTCGGCGACCTGGAAGCCCGGTTCGCGGCATTCGGCTGGGCGGTGTTCCGCTGCGACGGACACGATCCGGCGGTGCTGGAGGAGACGCTGCGCCGGCGGGCCGAAGTGCCGGACGTGCCCGCCGTGATCATCGCCGACACCGTGAAGGGCGGGGGCTGCCCGACACTCGCTGCCACCTCGATGGGGGACGACGAGTGGCAATACCCGTACCACAGCGGGGCCCCGACGCAGGAGGTCTACCGCTCCGCGCTGGCCGAGCTCACCGGGCAGGCGCACGCGATGCTGGCCCGCTACGGGCTGGAGTCGCTGGAATTTCGACTCGTCAGCCGGCAGCCGGCCAGCGCCGGGAACGGGGCACGGCTGGTGCCCGCCTACGGAGAAGCGCTGGTCGCCCTGGCCGAGGCCGACGATCGGGTGGTCGCCTTCGACGCCGACCTGGTCATGGACACGGGCCTGATCCCGTTCTGGCGCCGCTTCCCCGACCGGTTCGTCGAGTGCGGCATCGCCGAGCAGGACATGGTTTCCCAGGCCGGCGGTGTCGCCAGCCGCGGACTGCTCCCCTTCGTCCACTCATTCTCGTGCTTCCTGCACGCGCGGCCGAATGAGCAGATCTACAACAACGCGACAGAACGGCGGCCGGTCGTGTACGTCGGCGCGCTGGCCGGCCTGCTGCCGGCGGCGCCGGGGCACTCCCACCAGGCAGTGCGGGACGTGGCGGCGGTCGCGGCGGTACCCGGGCTCGTCGTGCTCGAGCCCGCCAACCCCGCTGAGGTACGGGCGGCCGTCGACTTCTGCGCCACCTCGCCCGAGAGCACGTATCTGCGCCTCGTCAGCGCGATCTGCCCACCGGAGGTGATCGCGCTGGGCGCCGAGCCGCTGCGAGTGGGGCGGGGCCGGGTCGTCCGTGTGGGTGGACGAGTCGCCGCGATCGGGTCCGGTCCCGTCGTGCTCGCCGAGCTGCTCGCTGCTGCCGACGAGCTGCGCAGCTCGGGCATCGAGCTGACTGTCGTGGAGTTGCCATGGCACAACCGGATCGACGCCGCCTGGCTGCGTGAGCTGGTCGACGACCTCGACGGCCTGCTCGTCGTGGAGAACCACTACACGCACGGCGGGCAGGCCGATCTGATCGCCCGGCAGTTGGCCGAACTGGATCTGGCCAGCCTGCCCCGATTCCGCGGTGTCGGGCTGACCTCGATACCCCGTTGCGGCGCTGAAGCCGAGGTGCTCGACGCACATGGTCTCGACGCCCGACACCTGGCCGAGGCCGTACGCGACCTCGGCGTCGCACAGCCCACCCGCACCACCGTTGCGGCGCAGACCATCAGCGCCGCGCTCTGAGAGGGAGCCCACCATGGAGACGATCTACAACGACCTTGTCCGCCCCCCGAAGCACCTGCTCGACGGTTTCCAGGAGGTGCTCGCCGAGTACAGCCCGAGCTGTCTGGTGACCGATGCCCGCCGACGGATGGGCGCGATCGGCGGCCTTCGCTCGGTGCGGCCCGAGCACCGCATCGCCGGCCCGGCGCTGACGGTCAACCTCTCTGTCGACTGCCTGGTCGACTGCATGCCTGTGCTGGCTCGGGCGCAACCCGGTGACGTCATCGTTCTGGCCTGCCACGGCGCCACCCGGACGGCGATGTGGGGCGGCCTGATGGCCACCCTCTCGCAGAAGGCCGGCGTCGCCGCTGGCATCGTCGACGGCGCGATCCGCGACGTGGACGAAATCCGCGACCTGAACTTCCCCGTCTGGTACGGCAGCACCGTCCCGCGGCCGTCGCCCACCGCGGTGCACGACCGCACCGAACCGGTCCAGGTCAACGTCCCCGTCGTCATCGACGAGCAGGTCATCAACCCGGGCGACATCATCGTCGCCGACGAGAACGGGATCGCCGTCGTCCCCGCGGACAGCGCCGGCGACGTGCTCGAGGGTGCCCGGATCCAGATCAAGAAGGAGCACCTGATCCGGGAAAAGATCAACAGCGGCGCATCGGTGACGGAGCTGCTCGCCGAGTTCGGGCACCTGTGAGCCGCACGATGCGAATCTATCTGACCGGCGCGGACGGCATGGTCGGTGCGGCACTCCAAGCTGCCATCGCCGCCGACCCCGACACTCGTGACTGGCATGTCCACGCGGTGAGCGTCACCGATTTCGACATCGGTGACGCCTCCGCGGTGCGGTCCTCCATCCTGCGCTTCCGGCCCGACGTCGTGGTGCACCTCGCTGCGTGCGCAGTCGTCGACGACTGCGAGGCCGATCCGGCCCTCGCCATGCGGGTCAACGTCGCCGGTGTGCACCACGTGGCGGCTGCGTGCCGTGCCGCCGGAGCGCGGATCGTCTACCTCTCCAGCGACTACGTCTTCGACGGGCAGGCACCGCCAGCGGGTGGTTACCGGGAGGGGGATCTGCCGAACCCGGTCAGCGTGTACGGGATGACCAAGCTCGCGGGCGAGCGGATCGTCGCCGCGCTCCCGGACGCCCTGACCGTACGTACCTCCTGGCTCTACGGCGGTGACCGGGAGCAGACCGACACGGTCCTGGCGCTGCTGCGGCGGGCGGCGGCCGGCGACCGGATGCCACTGGTAGCCGACCAGACCAGTGGGCCCACGTACACCGCCGACCTGGCCGCCGCCCTGCTCTGGCTGCTGCGCCGACCGGTCCCGGTGACCGGCACGCTACACGCGGCGAATTCCGGAGCGGCGAGCTGGTGGGAGGTCGGCCGACTGACGCTGTCGCTGGTGGACCCGGCGCTCGCCGCGGTGGCGTCGCCAGTGCCGACGCCACTCGACGACTTTCGCTATCGGGGCCGCCGTCCGATGCACTCGGCGCTCAACGTAGACCGGATCGCCCGGCTGGGTCATCCGATGCAGCACTGGCGAGACGCGTTGCAGCGCTACTGCGCCGCGGCCCGGCTGGCCGGCATGTCCACCTAGAGCTGTTCGAGGAGACCACGATGGCACTACGCAGCCTGCTGTTCGACTTCGACGGCCTGCTCTGTGACACCGAGGAGGCGGCCCGTACCTCCTGGTGCGAGTTGTACGCCCGGCATGGGCACACCTTCCCCGGCACCGTCTGGCAGCAGATGATGGGCAACCCGGAGGGCGAGGCGGTCGCGATGCGGCACCTCGCGGACCTGATCGGGCGGCCGCTGACCGGTGAGGAGATCGCCGATCGGCGGCGCCGCAAGGCGGCGCTGGCGGCGATGGCCGGACTGCGGCCGGGTGTGGAGCAGCTCCTTGACGCTGCGGCCGAGCGAGGGCTCGCACTCGCGGTGGTCTCCGGATCCGGACACGACTGGGTGCACGGGCACCTGGTCCGCCTGAACGTGGCGCACTGGTTCACCGCCGTGGTGACCGGCGATGACGAGGGTCGGCGCAAGCCCGCCCCCGACCCGTACCTGCTGGCATTACGCGCCGTCGGGGCCAGTGCCGACGAGGCGGTCGCCTTCGAGGACTCACCCACGGGGGTGCACGCGGCGTTGGCTGCCGGTATTCGCTGCTTCGCGGTTCCGGGACCGGCTGGTGACCCGGGCGACTTCCCCGACGTACCCATCCTCAAGGATCTTGCGGCCTTCCTGCCCGAGGTGACGCAATGACCGCCCTCGCCTCGGCCGGCCAGGACCACCCCGCGATGATCTGGCGAAACGGCGACCTGGTCCCGTGGGAGTCCGCGACCATCCACGTCAACGCGGTCGGGCACGCCTCGACGGCCGCCGTCTTCGAGGGCATCAAGGCCTACCGGGCCGACGACGGCGAGCGGTTGCTGCTCTTCCGGCTGCACGACCATCTCCGCCGGCTCTACGACTCGGCCCGGATCGCCCGGCTGCACATCCCGTACGACCTGCCGGCCCTTGAGCGCGCTGTGTCGGATCTGTTGCGGGCGAACGAATTCCCCGGCAACGCGTACGTCCGGCCGTGGATCTTCCCGATGGGAATCATCCGCGAGCAGATGGTCCCCGCCGGCGCCCCCTGCGAAGTGGTCATCGACAGCTGGACGTTCGACAGTTCGCTACGCGAGCAGGCCGGCGCGCAGGCCGTCGTCAGCTCGTGGCAGCGGATCAGCGACGCCGCCATGCCGCCCCGGGTCAAAGCGTTCTCCAACTACCACAATGGACGGTTTGCGTTGATGGAGGCGCGGGCGAGCGGCCACGACTGGCCGGTGATGTTGAACTCCCGGCACAAGGTCGCCGAGGGACCCGGTGCCTGCATCGCGCTGGTCCGCGACGGTGTCGTCGTCACACCCTCGTTGACCAGCGACGTCCTCGACGGCATTACCCGGGACACCAGCCTCACGCTCCTCGCCGAACAGGGCGTCCCGGTCGAGCAGCGTGAGGTCGATCGCAGCGAGCTGTACCTCGCCGACGAGATGTTCTTCATGGGTACGGCCTGGGAGATCCTTCCGATTGCCAGCATCGACGGGCTCCCGGTCGGCGCTGGGGTGCCGGGCCCGGTGACCAAGACGCTGACCGCGGCGTACGACGGTGTCGTGCACGGCCGGGCCGGGCACGAGCAGTGGCTGACGGCGGTGTCGCGGTGAGAGCGGTCGTGGTCAACCGGCCAGGTGGACCCGACGCGCTGGAGGTGGTGCGACTGCCCGATCCGCGACCGGGCCCGGGCGAGGTGCTGGTCGACGTCGCCGCAGCGGGGGTCAACTTCATCGACGTCTACCACCGCTCTGGGCGCTATCCGCTTCCCACGCCGTTCGTGCCGGGTCAGGAGGGCGCGGGCACCGTGCTCGCCCTCGGCCCGGGCGGGACCGAACTAGCCGAGGGTGATGTCGTCGCCTGGGCAAACCTGTCCGGGTCGTACGCCGACCGCGTCGTACTTCCCGCGGACCGCCTGGTGCCGATCCCCGCCGGAGTGCCGGCCGAGCTGGCCGCCGCGGTGTTGCTGCAGGGGATGACGGCGCACTACCTGACGCACGACACGTACCGGGTTCGGTCGGGCGACCTGGTGCTCGTGCATGCCGCCGCAGGCGGGACCGGTCAGCTTGTGACCCGCTTCGCCACTCGCAACGGCGGGCGGGTGGTCGGCACCGCGTCCACTGCCGAGAAGGGCCACGCCGCCCGGCTGGCCGGCGCGGTGGAGGTCGTCGGGTACGCGGATCAAGAGGTGCTGTCCGCCGTCCGGGACCTCACCGACGGTGTCGGAGCAGCCGCCGTCTACGACGGGGTCGGTGCTCCCACGTTCGACACGGGGCTGGCGGCCCTGCGCCCGCGCGGCACACTGGCCGTGTACGGCCAGTCGGGGGGTGCGGTGCCCCCGGTGGACCTGCAACGCCTGAACGCGGCCGGTTCCGTCTTCGTCACGCGGCCGAACCTGGCGCACCACATCGCCGATCGTGCCGAGCTGCTGGAACGGGCCGCGGCGGTGTTCACGCTGGTCCGTTCGACCGGGATCGACACGCATGTGGGGCGACGCTTCGCCCTCGACGACGTCCGCGAGGCGCACCGCGCACTGGAGGCGCGCGCCACGGTCGGCAAGACCCTGCTGGTGCCGTGACGAGCAGGTTAGCCGGCCGATCTGCCGACGGGATCACCCTTCTTGGCGGTGAGCTGCGCGGCCACCTCCCGCAGGACGTCGACCGTCACGCTGATCGCCGGATGGCCGACGTTGGCGACCTGCCAGACCGCGTAGACCCGCCGGCTCGGGGCGGGCCGGACCGGCACCAGCTGGACGCCGTCGGGCACCGCGCCGAGGCCGACACGCGGGACGAGGGCGACGCCGAACCCCGCGGCGACGAGCGCGAGCTGCGTCTGGTATTCGCCGGCGGTGTGCACGATCTCCGGCTCGCAGCCGCGTTCACGCAGCGTGTGCAGGAACCAGTCGTGGCACACCGAACCCCGACTCCAGCTGACCCACTGCTCGTCGTGCAACTCGTCGAGCTCGAGGACCGGTCGCCCGGCCAGCGGGTGCCCAGCGGGCAGGGCCAGGTCGACGACGTCGTTGATCAGATCCACCTTGCACACGGTGTCAGGCAACTGGAGCGGAACGTTGAACCAGTCCTGCAGCACCGCCACGTCGAGGTCACCTCGCAGCACCAGCGGCAGAGCGTCGTCCGGCTCCATCTCCGAGACCCGCACGCCCAACTGGGGGTGAGCCGCGTGCAGCCGGCGCAGCGTCTCGGGCAGCAGGCCACGGGCCGCCGACGAGAACGCGCTCACCCGCACCGTGCCCGTCACCAGGCCGTGCAGTGCCTTCAGCTCCGCCTCGGCGCGGGTGAGTTGGGACAGGATCTGCTCGGCGTGCGTGACGAGCAGGGACCCGGCGTTGGTGAGCCGTGCGTTGCGCCCGTACCTGTCGAGGAGCGGCTGTCCCACCTCACGTTCGAGTTTGGTCAGCCGTTGGGAGATAGCGGACGTGGTGACGTGCAGCGTCTGGGCGGCTGCGCTGATCGAGCCACTGATTCCGACGGCGCGCAATGCCCGTAACTGATCTATTTCCATGACTGTGTCGATGCTAGCGGCCCGGCGCACCTTGCTCACGTGATTTACATCGCTCCCATACCCAGAGTAGCCATCCTTGAGAAAGGGCCACAATGACGACCGTCGTCTACCCACCGCGTAACCGCACTGCCAGCCCGCTGTGGCGGAACTGGTCCGGCTCCGTCGTCGCCGCGCCCGCCCACCTGATCCGGGTGACGGCAGAGGAGGATGTCGTGCGAGCCGTCCAGATCGCCGCCCAGCGTGGCCTCGGCGTCCGCGCGGCCGGCACGGGCCACTCGTTCAACCGGATCGTCGACACCAGCGGCGTACTGCTCGACTTGTCCACATTCGACGGCGTCCTGGAGGTGCGACCCGACGAGCCGTCGGTGACGGTGCACCCCGGGACGCTGCTGCGGGACGTCTGCTCGACGGTTGCCCGGCACGGGCTGGCGCTGCCCAACATCGGCACCCTCGCCGAGCAGACAGTGGGCGGGGCCATCTCCACCGGCAATCACGGCACCGGCACGCGCTTCGCCCCGCTCGCCGCGGATGTCACGGCGCTACGCATCGTGACGGCCGATGGTCAGGTCCGCGACCTCTCGGTCGCGAGCACGCCGGAACTGCTGCGGCACGCCCGCACCGCCCTGGGCGCCCTGGGCGTCATCACCGCCGTGACGCTGCGGTGCGTACCGGCGTTCACGCTGCGGGTGAGCCGCCGGTCGCTCGGGTTCGACGAGGTGGTCGATGACGTGGAGTCGTGGGCGTGCGCCGCCGACCACGTGGCGCTCTCGTGGCTTCCGTGGCAGGACCGCATGGCCGCCCGCCTGCTGTGGCGCGAAACCGCCGTCGCGGTGCGCCCTCGTCGACTGCGCCAGTACGCCACCACGCTGTCTGAGATCGGCTGCGGGCTCGTGGGACTCGCCGGCACGATCCTGCCGTCGGCCGTTCCGGCACTGACCGGCCTGCTGCCGGGTGGACCGAGCGGCGACTACACCGACGACAGCGTCCGTGTCTTCACGTTCCCCCAGCCGGTGCGCTTCTTCCCGGTCGAGTACGCCGTCGATCGGACGGAGCTGCCCGCCGCGCTGTCGGAACTGCGGACCGCCCTGCGTCGTCACGGTTGGCACACGCCGTACGCGCTGCTGGTGCGGGTGGGCGCGGGTGACGACACGTCACTGAGCCCGGCGTACGGCCGGGACACCGCGTATCTCAACGTGACGGTGCCGCGCGCCCAGGGCTACCGGCCGACGCTGCGGTTGGTTGAACGGATCATGCTGGGGGCGGGTGGCCGCCCGCACTGGGCGAAGCTGCACAGTGCGGCGGCCGACACGCTTGCCCCCCGGTACCCGCGCTGGGCGGCCTTCCAGGAAGCCCGTACAGAACTCGATCCGGACGGAATGTTCCTCAACGATCACCTCAGGCGCGTGCTCGGCGCTCAGTGATTGGTCCGCCGAGCGACGCCAGTGGTGACGCCACCGCGTGGAACGCCTCGCGCAGGTCCGGGCCCGCGAAGTAGTTGATGTCGGAGGTCAGGCCGCGCACCGAACCGTCGATGTCGTTGGCCGCCGCGCACTGTGCCAGCAGCGCCCGCTGCCGCTGCCGCACCTTGCCGGAAAACGGAAGCCCGCCGGGCTCCAGGTAGCGGATCGATCCGCCCGGATCGCGCCGGGGGATGACGGCGGAACGGGCGTGGCGACTGGCGCTGAACGGCACATCGAGCAACCCACGCTCGAACGCCGCTGCGGCGCCGCGTTGTACGTCGACGGCCTCGAGGACGGGTGCGACGAGTTCGTCGACCTCCTGCTGGATCCACGCGGCCTCCTCGGCCACCCGGTCCTCGTCGACCCGTACGAAGCTGAGCAGTGGGGAATCGGCGACGCGGGCGAGCCGCATCCCTTCGGCGTTGGCCTCCGCGGTCGGGATGCCGTACGCCTCCCGGTTGGTCTTGGTGATCAGCTTGCTGGCGCCGCCGAGCCGCGCCACCAGGGCACCGTAGAAGATCAGCGCGTCGGCCCGAACACGTCCACTGGGAAACACGCCCATGAATTCGTGCAGCACGGGGTGGACCGTGACGTCGACCGGCAGGTACCGGCGTGCCAGGACCCGGATCGACCGCAGCGCAGCAACGTCCTGCACCACGTTGCCGCCCTGCGGGTAGGCAATCGACAGGCAGCGCACCCCCTCCCGAACCGCGGCGACCGCCTCGATCACGCTCACCGCCAGGCTGATCGACGGCGGGACGAGCACGGCGGTCAGCGTGCCGAACAGCTCCCGGTCGATGACCAGGCCGGCCGCAGTGAGTTCCGCGCAGCGGGCGTCGACCCAGCGGTAGGCGTTCATCGAGTCGGTGATGGACACGTCCTTGGCGTACGGGACGTTGTAGGAAATTCCACCGCCTTCGAACGACGTGAAACCTGCCGCCAGCGACACGTCGAGCAGCGAATACGGCTCGGGTGACCCGTGGCGAACCTCCAGGGGTGCCCGCACCGCCGCGTTCAGCTCCCGCCCGCGCCGCCAACCGTGCGCGACCAACGGATAACCGTTCAGGTTCTGCGGCGAGTCACGCAGCACCTGACTCGCCTGCGCCAGCCGGTTGAGGCGGGTGTGCGAGTCGATCGTCACGGTCAGTACGTCTGGCTGCGCCTGATCGTCGAGGCGGCGCAGCAGGTGCAGCATCTCGTCGTGGCCGCCCACGCCGCAACGCGGCTGGATGGCGAGCCGGCCGAGCTCCCGTGCTCGGGCGAGCACCTCGGGCACTGTCGGTTTGCCCAGCGACCGGACGAACTCGACGATGTCCGCGACGGAGGGAAGCTCACCCTCCGTCGACGTCGACGGCTGCTTCACCGCAGCCCGAGCTCGGCCAGCTGACCCGAGGCCAGCCGCTCGAGCAGCGGCAGCAGCTCCGAGAGCTCCGCCAGGACATGATCGACCCCGAGGTCCAGCAGGCGCTGCGCCTCCTGTCCGTCCTTCTCGCTGCCGACGGAGAGGTTTCCGCCCACGATCACCGGCAGGCTCAGTTCGCCGGCGGCCCGTACTGCCGGCAGTTCGGCGAGATCGTCGCGGGCGTGCCCGTTGAGCGAGCCGATGAGTGCCGCGACGGCGTCGGGATGTGCCCGGTGGGCCTCGACGAACTCGGCGATCGGCGTGCAGGTGCCGAGGTTCACCACCTGGTAGCCGCGAGCCCGCAGCAGATGCGCGATGAGGTGGTTGGCCACGGCGTGCGCATCGCTCGCCGCGACGCCCAAGATGATTTTCGCTGCCATTGTCTCCCCTTGGGAACGGTCGGCTCACGCAGCCGGAACGGTACGAATCCGTACTGCGTCGTGCAGTTCCTTGCAGCGCCGGGCGGCCGCCTCCGCGTCGCGGTCCGAGACGACCACATATCCCATCCGGCGGTCCCAGCCGATTTGGATCTCCGGCACCTCGTCGCCCTCGCTGACCTGGATCACCACCGCGGCTGGCTGGTCCATCACGTCCTCGAGACGGGGGATGCCGATCACGGTCTCGCCGCGTGGAATCCGGGTCACCGGCACCCCGAGGACGGTCGCGTCACCCAGATCCGCCACGATGCCGGGTGCCGGCTCCAGGAAGCGCAGGGCGGATCCGCCGATCGGTGTCGGTGACTCGTGGGGCAACTTCTCCAGGCCGAGCGTCACCGACAGGAACCAGCGGGACTGGTGCCGTCCGTACGCGCGGCGGACCAGCTCCGGCACTCCGCCGCCGGCCATCCGGCTGTGGGATTCGAGCAGCCGTGGGCCACGCTCGGTGATCACGAATTCGGTGTGCGATGGACCCTCGAGCAGGCCGACGGCGTCGAGCAGGGCAGCGGTCTGGCGGCGCAACTCCTCATCGTGTGCCAGTGCGAGCGGGCTCGGCACCTTGAAACCCACCTCGACCAGGTTGCGGTTGAGGATGTACTCGGTGTAACCGAGCACGAGGTGACGACCCTCGGACGAGAACGACTCGACGCTGATCACCGGGCCCTCGAGGAACTCCTCGGCGATGGCCGCGGTACGGCCGGCCGCATCGAGCCGCTCCCACGCCACTGCGGCCTGCGCCGGCTCGCGGACGACGTGAACGTTCGCGCTCGCCGTGCCGTCGGTCGGCTTCACCACCACGGGACCGCCCACAGCGGCCTGGAAGGCGACCAGCTCGTCGGCGCTGTGGACCGCCTCGTAGCGGACGGCGGCGGCATCGTCACGTATGGCCGCACGGGTCAGGGCCTTGTCCTTGAGCGCGCGGGCTGACTCGACACTGTTGCCGGAGAGACCCAGGCGCTCGGCCACGACCGCGGTCGCGACCGCCCCGTCCTCACTCGTGGTGATGACGCGTACGAACGGTCGCTGGGCGTGCAACGGCGCGAGCACGTCGAAGATGGCGTCGGCATCGGTGATGTCGGCGTGCACGATCCGTTCGCAGAAGGCGTCGAACGCGGGCTCGTGCTGGTCCGCCCCGTGCACCAGGACCACGTCGACATCCAACTCCCGGGCGTACATGACCGCGTGCGCACGACCGCCCACCACGGCGACCCGCACCGTCATGACCGGCTCCCGTCCAGCGAGTCGATCTTCGTCCGTAGCCGGATCGTCGCCACCAGCTCCGCGAACACCTCGTCGAGCTGGTCGGTGCGATCCGCACTGAAGACCACATGGCCGTGGCCCTGGAAGGTACGTGGCGGCACCTGGAGGAAGTCGCCGGGCTGCTTGTAGATCTCGATCTCGTGCACCCGTGGGTCCCGAGTCGCCGCGTCCACTCCCTCCACCTCCGTCAACGTTCCGGCCTCGTCCGGGAAGATGTTCCAGAAGCCGACCGGGGTGGCCGCCATCGGCGGGGCGACGTCCGGGTCCTCGCCGTACGCGAGATGCAGAACCGCGTCCACCAAGTCGATATCCGTGCTCAGCTGCACCGACCGGTAGATCGGGCCACCGCCCATCCGCGCCGCCGCCTCCAACAGCACCGGTTCACGCCCGTTGCGCAGGCGGAACTCCACGTGCGTGGCGCCGGTGGTGATGTTCAACGCGCCGTGCACGGCAGCCGTTGCCGCCTCCACCTGCGCCACCACGTCCGCCGGGAGCCGTGTCGGAGTACAGGCGTAGACCTCCTCGAATGTGGGCCCGGTCGGCAGCGGCTTGTCGTGGATGCCGAGCGTGATCGTGCGGCCGTCGACCACCAACGACTCGACGCTGATCTCGGGCCCGCCGACGAACTCCTCCATCAGCAGCGCGCCCGCGTACTGGGTGTGGGCGGCGTCGTGGAGCGGGTCGATGGTGAAACCCTCCCAGGCGCCGCGCCGGAACGTCTCGAAGTGTTCCTCCAGCTCACGGTCGTTCTCGACGCTGCGGACGAACATGCTGCCGGTGCCGATGAAGGGCTTGAGCACGAGCGGGTAACCGATCCGGTCCGCCTCGCGGCGGGCGGCTTCCAGGTCGGTGGCGAGACCGAACGCGGGCTGGGTCACCGCGCCGGGGCCGGCCACCGCCGTTCGCATCGCGTACTTGTCGCGGGCCAGGTATGCCGTCTCCTCGCTGATCGACGGCAGGCCGAGTCGGGCGCAGACCCGGGCCACCGCCGGGATGCTGCGCTCGGCGAACGTCACGACGGCCCGCACCGGCTCCTTCTCGCTGTCGACCACGGCCTGCACGGCGCGCAGGGTCTCGTCGATGCTGGTGGTGTCGGCGACCACCACCCGGTCGACATATTCCTGTTCCCAGGTCGGGTCCTTCATCACCAGGATCGCGCGTTCACCGCGCGCCGCGCTGAATGCCCGAGTGCGCGCCAGATGCCGGCGTCGGCTCAGGTTTTTCGTGTGCAGTATGAGGATGCTCAAAGTTGCCGCCTTTCGTGTCCGGCGCCCGGATTGGGTGCGCAGCGATCGGCTGTCCGCGAGGGGCGGCGGCCCACGACGGTGCATTGCAGCGCCTGTTCCGGCCGATGGCGGCGACTCTACGGCCGTGATTCGACGCCGGGCAATGAACTTCGCAGGCACTATCCCTTAAACATGCTGTGCAGATTTTCTAAATGCTGCTTACTAGTCGAGTGCCGGGCCGCTTATCTAGGCTGACTGCGAAAACGAAACAGGCCATCACGCTTCTCGCGCCGGTCTTTACCCGCAGCTGATCCCGGAGATCGTCATGACGGTTCCTCAAATGTCCCTCACCATCGGCGGGGACCTGCCCGTGCACCGGCTCGGTTTCGGCGCCATGCGACTGACCGGTCCGTTCGACTGGGGTCCTCCGGCCGACCGGCAGGAGGCCGTTCGGGTGGCACGCCGAGCCGTCGAGCTGGGTGTCAACTTCATTGACACCGCTGACGCGTACGGGCCGGGCGACAACGAGGAGCTGCTCGCCGAGGCGCTGCACCCGTACGCCGGGGGCCTGGTGGTGGCGACCAAGGCCGGGCAGAGCCGACCCTCGGCCCGAGAGTGGGTGCCACTGGGCCGCCCGGAGTACCTGCGCCAGCAGGCCGAGCTGAGCCTCCGCCGGCTCCGCGTCGAGCGGATCGACCTCTTTCAGCTGCACAGGGTGGACCCGAAGGTGCCGTTCGCCGACCAACTCGGCGCGCTGCGCCGCCTTCGGGACGACGGAAAGATCCGCCACGTCGGCCTCTCCGAGGTCACCGTGGCCCAGATCGACGAGGCCCGCGCTGTCGTCGACGTCGTATCCGTTCAGAACCAGTACAACCTGACCGACCGCAGGTACGATGACGTGGTCGACCATTGTGAGCGGCTCGGCATCGCGTTCATTCCGTGGCTGCCGATCGCGAGTGGGCGCCATGCGCAGGCCGGTGGGGTACTGGCCGAGGTGGCCAAGGAACTGGCCGCCACTCCGACGCAGACAGCACTCGCCTGGCTGCTGCACCGGTCACCGGTCATGCTGCCGATTCCCGGGACGAGCTCTGTCGTCCACCTGGAGGAGAACGTCGGTGCAGGCCGCCTGCGGCTCAGCACCGAGCAGTACGAACGCCTGGCCACGTTGGCGTCGGCCGGCTGACAGTCGGTTGGGCGGGTCTGGTTCGGATCGCGGCGCTGACCCTGCTGTGAGGCTCGGGCTTCTTCTGGATCAAGCTGTCGCTGCAGGGCTGGCCGCCCACCCACGTGCTCACGATCCGGCTGGCCCGCGGCGCGCTCGTGCTCTGCCTGGCCTGCTGGACGGGGGCGGCCGGCTGGCCCGAGGGCCGCGCATCTGGCCCACCTCGCCGTGGCCGGCGCCGTCGGCAACGTTGTGCCGTACCTGCTCTTCGGCCTTGCGGAACGCGCGCTCGATTCGTCGGTCGCCGGCATGCTCAACGCCACCACGCCGTTGTGGACGGTGCTGCTGGTCGTGCTGACCGGCCAGGAGTCGCGGCCCGGGCCGCTGCGGCTGGCTGGCGTGCTGCTCGGCTTCGCCGGTGTCGTGACATCAGCAGCCCGTGGCAGGCCACGTCCAGTCAGCCCGTCGGATGCGGTCCTGGCGTGTTTGGCGGCGGTCCTCTGCTACGGCGTCACCTATGTCTACCTGGCCCGCTACCTGACCGGCGTCGGTCTCGATCCGCCGACCATGTCGGCGAGTCAGTTCGTGACGGCGACGGTGCTCTCGCTGCCGTTGGTGCCGCTGTTCGGAGGCGACCGCCTGCCGGCCCGGCCAACGCGCCGCCGCCGTAGCCCTGCGAAACTCGCCGCCCACGCCGGCCTGGCACCCGTCTCCCGTGATTTCGGGACTGTTTCGGGGAACCATCGGCAGCCTCGCCGCTTTCACCGTCGGCTGCGACATATTCTGTGGATGGCGCCTTCACCGCCGCCCGAGAATGCCCCACCTCCCGCGCCTACTAAGAGAAGAAACGCGCCGAAGGTAAAAACCACCGCCAAGCCATACTCGCCCTCGCCCGACGACGCGTCGACGTCCTCTGGGCACTCATCCGCGACCGCAAGACCTTCACCCGACCGGCACCGGCGATCCGTGCCGCAGCCTGAATCAAACCGCTCCCCGCCGACGCGACCCCGGTCCCGCCGGCCGCTCCAACCTGCCCACCAAGATCAACCGGAGTCACATGGAGGCTCCGGATGTGGTCCTGGGCTGGGAGAACGGCGGCCCGGGGGAGGTGGGTGAACGTGGGACACTCCCTGCCACCCCAGGTGAACCCCCAGGTCGCTAGACGGGGCCCTCGCGCCCCCGTAGCTCAGGGGATAGAGCATCGGTTTCCTAAGACGACGCTCTATCTGTACCCGGAGGATGACTACCTGCGGGTTCCTATTTTGTTTTCGTGTTAGCGGGTCATACACGCGCGTCGCTGTGCTCGCCTGCGGAAGATCAGCAGAACGGGCGTAAGTCCTGCTCAGGCTATGCTTCGGGCGGTCCGACGTGCTCTTGTTGAGATCCGGCGAAGTTGCCGCGCCGCGTCAGTCTACGGTGCCGCGAGAGCGTGGGCCAGCAGCGTGGCGAGTTTGGGCGCGCGTGCCGGATGGTGATGACCGACCCAGAGAACTCGTCCGATGAGGTATTGAGCGAAGTCGGGGTGGCCGGTCCGGTTCTGTGCGGCGAGGCCGGTGCGGGCGGCGTTGTGGAGGGTGGCGCGGAGCTGGTCGTATTCGTTGCGGGGTGTGGCGGGGTGGTGGTTGACGACGAGTCCGGCGAGGAGTTGCCGGTCGGCTCGGCCACGGACGCGGGTCTTGGCGGGGTGGACTGGGAAGCCCTCCTCGCGGGCGATGTCGGTGACGGCGGCGACTAGGTCGTCGATGCGTCGGGTGGTGAGGTCGCCGGAGAAGGCGAGGTCGTCGGCGTAACGGGTGAAGGTGATCTCGAAGGCGTCGGCGAGGCCGGCGAGGCGTCGGTCGAGTCGGTAGGCGCAAAGGTTGGCCAGGGCCGGTGAGGTCGGCGCGCCTTGGGGCAGGTGGCCCGTGCGCAGCGCTGCCAGCCGGGCCGCCCGGTGCGGTAGGTCGGCGGGCGCTCGGCGGAGGACGGGGGACGGTGTGCGGGTGGTGCACAGTCCGGTGAGGGTGTGGGCGACGGGTTCGGGGTAGCCGGCGGCGCGGAACAGGCCGTGGACGCGGGTGGCGGGGATGTGGGTGAAGAAGGCGAGCAGGTCGATCCGGACGACGACCGGCTGTGCGGTGTGGGTGGCGGCGAAGGTGTGCGCGGAGCGGCCGGGTACGAAACCGTGCGCCGCGGGGTGGACCGGGATCGGCCCGAGGACCTCGGCGAGGAGCCGGCGTTGCAGGGCGCGAAGCCGAGATTTCGGTGCCTCGATCAGCCGGCCCCGGTTGGTCCACCGGTAGTGGTAGTGGTGCAGCCGGTGGGCGGTGGCGCGTCGGTTCATGGCCCGTCGGTCGGCGTACCAGTCGAGGTGCTCGACGCTCAGGTCGAGCATCGCGGCCAGGTCGCCGACGGTGTCGATGACCGGGGTGTGCCAGGGGCGGCGGACGGTGCGGGTCGGCGTCACGGGCCGCGTACGGATGATGATCGGCCGCTGGTGCTGGCGGGCGGCGGCGGCTGCCGCGCGCAGCGGATCGAGGGTACTGAGGAACTCGGCCAGCTCGCGTGGCCGGTCGGTGGGTGGGCGCGGGTAGGCGACCAGCACCGCGTCGGCGACTGGCCACAGCCATCGCCGCCGGACCCCGAGGGCGAGCCCACCCTGGCCGACGAGATCAGCGCGGCGCCAGCCGTCACCGGCGAGGAACGCGTCGGCGAGCGCGGTGGCGAGGGCGTGGATGGTGGTCACGACCGGGCCGATGGTGGCAGCGTGTCCCGACGATGCCCGGTCGTGCGGGTACACAGGCTCGCGGAGCGTGCCGACGCACCTGTGGTGTGGTGCCGAGGTGAGTGGTTCGTCCCCGGGGTTGCCCCGGAGAGACCGTGACCGGACCCCGCGTATGGGTCCGGCCTGGTCAGCTCGGGACACGCTGCCATGGGAGCAGCGTAGAGGACCCAGAAGTCGGTGCGCGCCGTCCAGTGACGGCTGGGGAGGTGTGCGGGTGTCGGCGGGTTCGTGAGTGGCATAGGGCGTGGGGCTGGGACGTGGTTCGTGACAGCGTCTCGGTCAAGGCCCCGCGACGGTAAGCAGAACCCGTCCGGGGCCGCCTTCAGCCGAGAGGGCGGGATGCAGCGATGGAAGGCAGCCACGACGGCGGCGAGCGTGCGACAACCTGGGCGCGCTCAACCTCTACTCCTGCCGCAGCGGCGCGTTCACCGACGAGTCCGAACAGATCGGCCTGCTCTTCGCCACCCACGCCGCGGTCGCTATGGCCGACGCGCAGAGGCAACAGCAACTGACCCAGGCCGTCGCTACCCGCGACCTCATCGGCCAGGCCAAGGGCATCCTGATGGAACGTCACAAACTCACCGGTGACCAGGCGTTCGGCCTGCTGCTGCGGGTCAGCCAGCACACCAACACCAAACTTGGCGAGGTCGCCGCCTACCTCGTTCGAACCGGCGAACTGAGCAGCCGGCAGCAGGCGACCGGCTTGCGGTCGCGGGCGCGGTGATCGTCAGCAGCTTCGATATCGCGAACGCCACGGGCAGGAGCAGGGCGTCGCGGCGCCGTCGACAGGGAGCCGCAGCGACGGCGGAGAGCGTGTCGGCCGTACCCGCCGGCGCGGGCCTGTGGGGTGCCGGCGTCATGGGCGCTGCGGGTGCGCCATGCCCCGTTGAAGGCGATGACAGAACGCGCGCCGCCGCCCGGTCGCACGTGAGGCGACCGGGCGGCGGCGTGGTGCGCAGGATCAGGCGTTGCGGGTGGCGTGGCTGCCGGCCTTGGCCAGGCCCCGGCTGACCATGTAACCGATGGTCAGCATGGTGACGTAGAGCCAGGCACGGTCGGCGCGGAAGAAGTCGCCACTCGCGCCGTTGTCGCCGTTGCCGTTGCCGTCCACCACGAGGGAGGCGATCAGGACGCCGAGGACCATCACCACGTAGGCGATGAACTCGGTGGTCTTGAAGGCCGGCTTCGTCTCGTTGTGGACACGACGCGACTCGGTGGCGTCGTGCCGGGTGGTCGCGCTGGAGGACGAGGTCATGAACTACTCCTGTTATCGGGGGGCGCGCAGGGTGGGGAAGACCTTCAGGTCTGCCGCTGCAGGCGCAGATGCCGGGGGCATCGAGAGAATTCGCTCTGGTCACGGGATTCCGGGTGACCCGCCGGGAAGCGCTGGCGTCGCCGTGGCGCTGATCATCAAGTACCCCCACCGCGATTGCCGCAAACACACGCTGCCCGGCAGGGGGTGGCGCGGGCCGGCTGACGGTCCGCGCCGGCGCCGTCGGCGAGGCCGCCGCGCGGTACGGCCTGTGCTCGGGTGATGAGCCGGAGGGCGCGCACGCCCCTGCAAGCCGCCGAACTCGTCGGTCCGCGCCCGGCTTACTCCTCGCCTCGGACGCCTTCCGAGTAGCGGCACGCGAGGTGACGGCTGGGCGGCAACCATGCCTTGACGGCGGGTTTCCGCGGTCGACGGCGGCGGTGCTCAGCCGGTGGGGCCGCCGTGGTGGTCGAGTTTGGCATGCAGGGTGTCGGCGAAGCCCTCGGCCATTGCGAGTTGGTCGCGTAGGACGGTGACGCGGGTGGTGGCGGCGGTGTGGAACATGGCGAGCCGGTCGAGCAGTTCGGCGCGGTCGGCGCCGGTGGCGGTGTCGAGAGCGTCGAGGACGGCGAGGAGATCGCGCATCTCGTCGAGGGTGAGGCCCAGGGGTTTCATGCGCTTGACCACGGCGAGACGGTCGAGGTCGGGTTCGGTGTAGAGGCGGAAGCCGCCCTCGCTGCGGGCGGAGGGCACGATCAGACCGGCCTCCTCGTAATGGCGGATCGTGCGGATGCTGAGCCCGACCCGTTCGGCGGCTTCGCCGATCTGCATGAGGCGGCCGGTGGCCGGACCGCAGGCGTGCTGCTCCGGCCCGGTGTCCCGGCTGGTGGCGGCCATCAGTGGCCGACGCCGAGCTGCCCGGCGAGGGTGCCGTGGATGCGGGCGCTGGGTGTGTTCAGCTCGATGATCTCGACGGTCTTGCCACGGGTGGCGTACTTGGTGGTGATGGCGTCGAGCGCGGCGACCGAGGAGGCGTCCCAGACGTGGGCATGCGTCATGTCGATCACCACGTTGTCCGGGTCGTTCGCGTAGTCGAACTGCCCGACGAGGTCGTTGCTGGAGGCGAAGAACAACTCCCCGTGTACGGAGTAGATGCGAGTGCCACCGTCAGGGTCAAGCACGCTGGTGACCTCGACCAGGTGGGCGACCCGGCGGGCGAAGATGACCATGGCGGTGAGCACACCGGCGACGACGCCGATGGCCAGGTTGTGGGTGGCCAGGGTGGTGACCACGGTGGCGAGCATGACGATGGTCTCGCCCCAGGGCATGCGCTTGAGGGTGGCTGGGGCGACGGAGTGCCAGTCGAACGTCGACACCGCCACGATGATCATCACGGCGACCAGAGCGGCCATCGGAATGACGGCGACCACATCCCCGAGCGCGACGACCAGGATCAGCAGGAACACACCGGCGAGGAACGTCGAGAGCCGGGTCCGGGCGCCGGACGCCTTCACGTTGATCATCGTTTGGCCGATCATGGCGCAGCCGCCCATGCCGCCGAAGAACCCGGTGACGATGTTGGCGACCCCCTGGCCCCAGGACTCGCGGGTCTTGTTGGACGGGGTGTCGGTGATGTGGTCGACCAGCTTGGCGGTCATCAGCGACTCCATCAGCCCGACCAGCGCGATCCCCAGGGCGTAGGGGGCAACGAGGGTGAGGGTGTTCATGGTCCAGGGGATCTGCGGCAGGCCGAGGGTGGGCAGGCTGTCCGGCAGGGCACCCTCGTCGCCCACGGTCGGCACCGCCATGTGCGCGACCACCGTGACCACGGTCAGCACCACGATCGCGACCAGCGGCGCCGGAACCGCGCGGGTGAGTCGGGGTAGTCCGACCATGATCGCCAGGGCGACGGCGACGAGCGGGTAGACCAGCCACGGCACCCCGAGCAGGTGCGGGACCTGGGCGGCGAAGATCAGGATGGCGAGGGCGTTGACGAAGCCCACCATGACACTGCGCGGGATGAACCGCATCAGCTTCGCCACCCCGAGCGCGGCCAGCAGGACCTGGATCGCGCCGCCGAGGATCACCGCCGCGACCAGGTAGTCCAGCCCGTGGGCCTTGGCCAGCGGTGCGACCACCAGGGCGACCGCTCCGGTCGCGGCGGAGATCATCGCCGGTCGGCCCCCGCAGATCGCGATGGTCACCGCCATGGTGAACGACGCGAACAGGCCCACCCGGGGGTCGACCCCGGCCAGGATCGAGAAGGAGATCGCCTCCGGGATCAACGCCAGGGCGACGACCAGGCCGGCGAGGACCTCGGTGCGGAACACCTTCGGCGACAGCCACGACGGGCGGGACAGGCGCGGTCGGTTGACCACGGACAGCACAAAAGACAAACAGCCATTTCCACTCGGGCGCCCCTCGGACGCGCACAGTTCTCGCCCCGGATCGGGCAGCGCAGCTACTCACAGATCGGCGATAGCCGGTTGGCCGGCCGCCAGGCGTCCTCGCCTCGGACGTCGATTCGTCCGCCGAGGCGGTCATTCGGCTCGCCTCGATGGCCGACACCGAAACTACCCTTCCGTAGGGGAGAGTTCGTTGGGTGTGGTGATCGCCACCATGCCGCTCAAGGCTTCGGGCGGATGCTCGACGGGGTGAGTCGTCACCGCCAGGTCGCGCGTCGATCAGGAGAGCGGTTACGGCAGCTCGCGTGCGGACTCTGTAGGTCAGCACTCTGCTGGTTGGCGACCAGTAAATTTAGGTCGAGGAGACTAGACATCCTCTGCGGCGTGGCATACTCTTCTTCGAGTTGAGAGGGAGGATCCGTCGAGACGCAGACGGGCTGTCCGGCCGTGAGAGCACGCCGGGCGGCGAGGAGTGGAACATGATTCATCGTTCTCTCCAGGGAAGGCAGTAGGAGCACAGCCCGGCGTGATGCGAGCCGGGGCGCGGGTGGGGCCGAGGCTCTTGTGGGGCTTCACCTGTTGTTCGCCGTACGTGTGGGGGCCATGAAGTCGTGTGGGGTTCCGGCACCGGCGGACCGTACGTCAGCAAGGAAAGAAGTAGCAGAGGAAAGGGAGGGCCGTACACCGTTGGATCGCCCGCCCTCGGCCGTCATGTCAGGCTGGGCGGACACCGCAGCTTCCATCGAACGAGAGGTGGTCTCCGGTCACGCATACGCGATCCTCGCGCCCCAAGTCGTTCCTGACGGCTGGCGCGGATACGACAAGCCGACGTTCCTGTCGGTAGATGGTGTTCTGACCCGTAACCCTGGGCCCCGGCGCTGACGCGCCGGGGCCCTCGACTTGGAGGTGGCATGGGGCAGGACCCCGATGACATGTTCGGCGACGAGAACTACCCGGCCTACACGATCGGCCAGGCGGCGGAGATGCTCGGCACCACGCAGGACTTCCTGCGCCGCCTGGACGAGGCGAAATTGATCAACCCTCACCGCTCTGCCGGTAAGCACCGCCGCTACTCCCGCTACCAGCTGCGCCTGGCGGTCCGGGCCCGGGAGATGGTGGACCAGGGCACCGCCCTGGAGGCCGCCTGCCGGATCATCATCCTCGAGGACCAACTAGAGGAAGCTCTGCGGCAGAACGAGAAGCGGTAGCGGGGGCCGCGGCGGCGGGCCGGCCGCTCTCGTGTCAGGTCGTCGGCGGCGAGTAGCGTCCGGTCATGGGCGGTGGCGCAACGGACGACGCGGATGCCGGGTGGAGCACCGCTCCCGACGTCGGTGACGTGGCGTTGTTGTCGGAAGAGATCACCGCGGCGCGGGTGACGGCGCAGCGTCACGAGGTCACCGCGGCAGCCCGTGGGGCAGATCTGGTGGGCGACGGCCTGGAGGACTTCGTGCTGGCGGTGCACGAGTTGGTCACCAACGTGGTGCGCCACGGCGGGGGGCGGCGAGCTGCGGCTGTGGCAGCACCGCGACCTGCTGACCTGCCAGGTCAGCGACGACGGACCCGGGTTGGGCGAGACCG
Organism: Micromonospora sp. NPDC005171; assembly: GCF_040608575.1. Classification (NCBI taxonomy): domain Bacteria; kingdom Bacillati; phylum Actinomycetota; class Actinomycetes; order Micromonosporales; family Micromonosporaceae; genus Micromonospora; species Micromonospora sp. NPDC005171. The sequence continues at coordinate 67,123 of NZ_JBEXIM010000032.1, forward strand.
CCGTCGCCCTGCTGTCGCCGGGGGAGGTCGGCCACCGGGGGCTGTGGCTGGCGCAGCAGCTCACCGGAGGACTGCTGATCGACAACTCCGGGCAGGGAACGACCGCCTCGGTGACAGCACGGCTGTGCCTCCGACCGACAGCGAACGAGGGAGTGTGACAGTGGCTCCGGAGCAGACCTGGCACTGGCGTGTCGACGTCGATGCCCCTCGTAGCGTCCTGGCGCTGTCCGGTGAGATCGACATGTCGGGCGCCGACCGGCTCGACGACCTGCTGTACGAGACCATCGCCCGGGCCGTGACGGTGGAGCTGGACCTGGCGGGGTTGACCTTCATCGACTCCACCGTGCTCAGCACCCTCGTCGGCGCACACCACCACGCGGCGGGCCGGGGAGTGGACCTAATTGTGGTCAACGCCACTGGGCAGGTCCGCCGGGTCCTCGACATGACCGGCATCATGCAGTTGCTCGGCCGGGTGGCCGATCCACCTGCATGGGCGACCGAATTGCCGCGCGTATCGCGGCATAGCGGTTGCTCTACCTGAGATCTTCGATCGACGTGTGGGCCGCAGCTTCACGTTCGG